>NZ_VOYB01000020.1:0-48415 GCF_013420445.1 Acinetobacter sp. YH01006
TTCGCAAGAGATGCGATGGATGTCTGGTGATTTGTAGTCATAAATTTTAGTCCCCACTTGTTTTTAAGTGGGGACTAAATTAAGGCTTATAGGATGAATTCATAAGGTGTGTTCAGCGGACGCTTACGAACTGTCAATCTAACATTCAGTTTTTCACTCGTATTTCATTCGATACCTGTAGCTGGTAGCCATAGTTACATTAGACCTCTTTCATAAATCATTTTTTGCTCATTTCCAAGTTGTAGATTCCAGCGATTAAATTGAATCTCAAACCAAGCCTTTTACCTCTATTTCGATAACGCTCAGCAAGGATTTTGAAGGTTTTCAGGCTGCCAAATACATGCTCAATTCCGATTCTTCTTTTATTGATTTCTTGATTATAGATTTTCAATTCAGGATCCAATTTACAGTGTCTTTTGGCTTTTAATGGCAACAGGCTATTCGGATACAACACATAAATCCCCTGATAGCCTTTATCTGCAAGGATAAAAGCCCCAAAAGGAATCTGGTTTAAATTGCGTTTGAACAACTCGAAATCATGCACTGCACCGCGACTGGTACATAAACTCAGAATTTGCTGAGTTTTGTAGTGAATCATGGCCTGTACTTTAAAGGTATGGGTCTTTTTCTTGCCGCTATAGCTTTTCTTCTGTTTTTTTAGGCCTTTGGATTGGAATTTCCGTGGCATCCACGATCACAACATTCCAGTCGATGCCTTCGCCCTCGGGTAAATCTTTGGGTAAATTAAACAGATTGGACCGAATCAGGCAGTCTTCAACATGACGGACAATTCTTGAGGCTGTGGGCTCTGAAACCCCGTAACTCGTCGCAACGTGAAATAAGGTTCGGTATTCCCGCCAATAGCTCAGACAGAGCAGAACCTGATCCTCCAGGCTTAACTTGGGCGGTCTGCCTTTGGCAGAGACATGCTTCTGCAATTGCTCAACCATCAAATAGAAAGTTGACCATGAGATGCCTGTGTATCGCTTGAACTGAGGATCAGAAAGCTTGTTTGAATCGATGTATTTCATCCGCAGATTATGCACGAATGCCAAGAAATCCGGAGTGCAAATATTAACCAAAAAGAAGATCGTTTTTTGATTTATGAAAGAGATCTATTATGCTAATACTCGCTTATGCTCAAAATTAATAGTTTAGATATAATCTTGTAGTACTCCGCATTTAGCTTTCGTGAAAGTCTTATTTACCCATGCTTGGTGTTATTTCACCTCTTTTGTAAATAAACTAGTGTCATGAATACTTTTTTTTGAAAATCGCGCAGCACCAACTTCCTGATCAGGAGCATTAATTCCCTCTTGGCTTAACATTACCTTAGCGGTTTTAAACATAATTTTAAAATCAAACCAAATATTATACTGTTCAATATATTGCACATCTAATTCAAATTTTTCTTCCCAAGATAAATTGTTGCGTCCACTCACCTGAGCAAGCCCTGTCATACCCGGTTTTACCTCATGGCGTCGCATTTGTTCATCTGTATAATGTTCTAGAAATTCTTTCATTTGAGGGCGAGGCCCAACAATACTCATATCTCCTTTTAAAACATTAATCAGTTGAGGCATTTCGTCTAAGCTGGTTGAACGTATCTTCTGTCCAAATGATGTGATACGAAATTCATCAGGCAAAAGATTGCCATCTTTATCTACTGCATTTCTCATAGAGCGGAACTTAATCATTTTAAATAATTTACCATTTTTACCCGGGCGTTCTTGGTAAAAGAAAATGGGGGAGCCTAAATTTTTCCGCACTTTATAGCTCATAATGGCTTTGTTGCATAAACATTCAAAAGCTGAGTTTTCCCCAATCCATTCAAATTTAAGTGACAACTTGGGTGTGAGGTCTACCTAATTCCGTAAATCTATTCAGAACTGCCACACGCGCATGAACTTCATTGACCTGACTTTGAAAATGTCTTGCCGTCAGCTTATCTCCTAATAATTTGATGCAATGCATCTTGGTTTCCACCAAACTGCGACGGTGATAGCCCGACCATTTTTTCCATAGGGTTCTGCCTAAATGCTTAACCGTTTGAAGTAACTCATTTCGTTCTATTGAACTGATTTTAGAATCTTTCCAGGGCTTGGCATTCTTCCTGGGTGGAATTACTGCATGTGCTTGACGATCTGAAATCACTTGTCTGCAGCACTTCGTGTCGTACGCCCCATCGGTATAGACAGAATCTATTCGCTCATTTGGTGGGATTTGATCCAGTAAATCACCTAGTACTTGTGAATCACTGACATTATTTGTCGTAAGCTGAACGGCACGTATTTGCAGTGTTTCAGCATCTATACCAATATGCAGCTTACGCCATTGCCGACGGTATTCAGGCTGATGTTTCTTACGCTTCCATTCACCTTCACCTAAAAATTTTAAACCCGTAGAGTCGACGAGTAGGTGTAACCCATCACGACTTTTCTGATAGCTTATCGCAATATCAATATGCTTTTGTCGTCTACAGAGGGTGGAGTACGAATATCACTGATATTCGGGGCTGCTCAGCCACAGAGTTTAATCAGGCTTTGAGCAAAGCCAGTGACCATACGTAAAGAAAGACGGAATAGAGATTTGATCATTAAACAGCATTGAATCGCTGTATCGGAATAAGTTTGATTTCGTCCGTGCTTGCCTTGTGGTTGTGCATACCATTGGGTCTTAGGATCAAACCAGATTGAAATATTTCCTCGCTTGATTAAAGCTTGGTTATACGAGGACCAATTGGTTGTACGGTAAGTTTTAGGTGCAGGCTTCTTCATCTGGAAATTATATTGCTAAAGAAGCCCTCAAGAATAGCTTTGTGCAACAAAGCCGCTATAAAACCAAAACAAAAACCAGTTGATCTTTTTGAATAAAAAAAACCAGCCATTGCTGGTTTTTTTATTTTTTTAAAGCTCTACCAAACTGCGATATTTGCTTGCTAAAAAACCACCCATTCTGCAAGATTTCTCAAAATTTTCTGCTAAGATGGAATGAACCTCAACGATAACATTAGATTGGAATAATACATGAGCAAGGCCTTACCGATTGCTGTCGCTGTTCTTCTAGGCGGTGCCGCGCTAGTACCTGTTTACTATGCAACTCAAAACCCAGCTGCTCAAACGACTAAAGCATCTAAAGATGCCTCTGCTGTTTCTAAAATCAGCTATGCTCTCGGTTATGAAGTGGCTCATCAAACCCCACCTGAACTCGATATTAATAGCTTTGTGACAGGCGTACGTGAAGGACATGCGCGTACTGAACCGGCGTATACTGAAGAAGAATTACAGGCAGCTTACGAACAGTTCCAGAAAGAAATGCAGCAAAAGCAACTCGATAGCACTAAACAGGCACAAGCATCGAGTGACAGTTTCCTGACCGAAAATGCCAAAAAAGCGGGTGTAAAAACCACAGCTTCCGGTTTGCAATACCTAGTGACCAAAGAAGGCACGGGCAAACAGCCGGCTGCTTCTTCAATCGTGAAAGTCCATTACACCGGCAAACTGGTGGATGGTACTGTATTTGACAGTTCGGTTGAACGTGGCGAGCCGATTGAGTTTCCACTCAATCAAGTGATTCCAGGCTGGACTGAAGGCCTGCAACTGATGAAAGAAGGCGGTAAAGCGACCCTGTATATCCCATCTCAACTTGGTTATGGTGAACAAGGCGTGCCAGGGACGATTCCTCCACACAGTACTTTGATTTTTGATGTGGAACTCATTGAAGTCAAATAATCTATAAATAAGGAGAGCAATGCGCTCTCCTTTATTTTGAGAATAAATATGAAAATACAAATAAGTTTGATGGTTTTACTGCTAAGTTCTGGCAATCTGCTTGCCAAAGATGTGACCAATAAAAGCCCGGAAGCTGAACAGGTCGGTTATAGCTTTGGTTATCTGATGGGGAAAAGTAATGCCGACTCTTTGCAAGGGATTGATCTGGACGCTTTCAGTGCCGGTTTAAAAGCTGCTGCTGCCGGAAAACAGTCCACTTTAACTGAAGAAGACATGGCTCGAGTGCTGACTCAGTTTAAACGTCAAAGTGAAGCCAAAGAGCTGATTGAATTAAAACAAAAAGCTGAAGAAAACAGCAAAATTGGTCAGGCTTTTCTGACAGAAAATGCCAAAAAAGCAGGGATAAAAACGACTAAATCTGGCCTGCAATATCAGATTCTTCAGGAAGGCAAAGGCAAATCGCCAAAAGCCGATAGCAATGTCCGCGTACATTATGAAGGCCGTTTGATTGATGGCACGGTTTTTGACAGTTCAATTGCCCGTAATCAGCCTGTGGTCTTCCGTACCACCCAAGTGATTACCGGTTGGACTGAAGGCCTGCAACTGATGAAAGAAGGTGCCAAATACCGCTTCTTCATTCCTGCAGAACTGGCCTATGGACAAATTGGTTCAGGTGATGTGATTGAGCCAAATAGTACCTTAATTTTTGATGTGGAATTACTGGAAATTATGAAGTAATCAATACTGTTTTTTTAAATATTCAATCAGAGAGGCGCGATAGCGGCCTCTCTTTTTTATATGGATGAAGCATAATTAATCGAATGTTTTCATGTCACATTCAGATCAGTTTTGCTATGTTATATGTTAATTAAACGGTTCAACAAGAATAGAGGACGTCAGCATGGCAGCAATCAAGACCCGTGAAATTCATTATACTGCGCCGGATGGTAGTGCATTGATTGGCTATTTTGCCGCTCCAGAAACAGATACACCCCTTGCAGGTGTGCTGGTCGCACCAGAATGGTGGGGTCGTAATGAATATACCGAACAGCGCGCTCGCGAACTTGCAGAACATGGCTATTCGGCCTTGGCGATTGACATGTATGGTGACAAAAAAGTGACCACCCATTCTGATCAGGCCTACCAGTGGATGATGCAGACCTTTGAATATCCGGACACCATCGTTGATCGTGCAACAGCAGCTTTAAATACCTTGGCAGCACAGGATGAAGTCAATGCAGAGAAACTTGCTGCCATCGGTTTTTGCTACGGCGGTAAAGTGGTGCTGGATCTGGCGCGTGCCAATGCCCCTTTAAAAGCAGTGACCACCTTCCACGGGACACTTGCTGCCAAAGCACCGGCTCAAAAAGGTCAGGTTCAGGCCGAAATTCTAGTCTTGCACGGTGAGCTAGACAGCATGGTCACCTTAGATGATGTCGCCAGTTTCCGTGAAGAAATGCATGCGGCCAACGTCGAGCATGAGGTGATTGTCTTTGAAGATGCCAAACATGGCTTTAGCAACCCGCTCGCCGACGAACGGGCCAAAGCCAATGGCGTGGATCTTGGTTACAATGCTGAAGCGGAACAAAAAAGCTTGGCGGCGATGTATGCCTTATTGGAACGTCATTTGGCTTAAATAGATATAAGTGCTCGACTTGAAATCAAGCTGAGCACTTTAAAGAATCATTGAAGAAAAGAACGATAAATCCTACCAGAGGAGAATGCTGACTATGGCTGAAACCAACTGCCCTTACTGTAACTATGACGAATATGATGTCATTGCCAAAAATGATTATGGTGTGGTGCTGCCTGAACCGAATTCATTATCCGAAGGTCACTGTGTGATTATTCCATTGCGGCATGTGGCCTCGTTTTTCGAAGTGACGGACAAAGAACGTAAAAGCCTGATGTCTTTGCTCGAACAGGCACGTAATGAGCTCCATTTACGTTACCAGCCCGCCGGTTTCCATGTCGGTTTTATTGATGGTGAGGTATTTCAGGAAAAGGTCGAACATCTGCATATTCATATTATTCCGCGCTATAAAGACAAAGTATTGAAGCTGGATGAACGCTGGGGGATTAGCGACTAAATCTTTGCTGTTTTAAAATAAATGCTCTTCGGAGCATTTATTGTTTGTGTTATTAAGCCGATATCCATACACACTACTCCGCAGTTTTTATCTACTTTTCACATTTCAGGCCTGCCGATTCCACTATAATGGCTGCTGCTTATTCGGTTACTATTTATCCATGTTTGTATTTTCAGATGCCCTGTTAGAATGGTTTGATGTGCATGGTCGTCATGACTTGCCCTGGCAGGTGACAGATGATCCCTACAAAGTCTGGGTCTCTGAAATCATGTTGCAACAAACCCAAGTCAAAACTGTGCTGCAATATTATGAACGCTTTATCCAGCGTTTTCCGACCGTTCAGGACTTGGGTCAAGCCTCTTGGGATGAGGTCGCACCGTACTGGGCAGGACTGGGCTATTATGCCCGTGCCCGTAACCTGCACAAAGCTGCCGGCATGGTGACAGCACAGCAGCAGTTTCCCCAAACTCTGGAACAATGGATTGCCTTGCCGGGGATCGGCCGTTCCACCGCTGGTGCCTTAATGTCACTGGGTTTACGCCAATACGGCGTGATCATGGATGGCAATGTCAAACGGGTCTTGTCGCGTTTCTTCGCGATTGAAGATGATCTGTCCAAACCTATCCATGAACGTGCCTTATGGCAACTGGCCGAAGAATTATGTCCGGTCGAACGTAATCATGACTATACCCAGGCGATTATGGATCTCGGTGCTACGGTCTGCACTCCGAAAAAACCTCTGTGCCTATACTGTCCGATGCAGCAACATTGCAAAGCGCATCAGCAAGGTCTGGAAAATGAATTACCATTCAAGAAAGCCAAAAAACCGGTGCCAGTGCGCTCAGCACAGGTCTTGCTGATTCAGTCCGGTGAAGAATGGCTCTGGCAACAACGACCGAACAGTGGCCTGTGGGGCGGACTCTGGTGCTTGCCGATTATTGAAAATGCCCATGAATTCGAACAGCAATGTCAGCAGCTTGGCCTGAAAAATATCCTCAAAAAAGTCCAGATCAGCCACAGTTTCACCCACTTCACCTGGCAGCTTGAAGCAATCGTTTTCGCAGTGGATCAGGATCAGCAGGAACATCTGGCAATTGAACTGCAAGGCAACTGGATGCGTCCAGAGACAGCCATTGATTGCGGTCTGCCGACAGCAATGAAAAAATTGATCTCTGCCGTTAACCTATGACATAGTCTGGACAAAGCATCATATCGATCAGCTCAGAATGAGCATTGCCAATATTTAAGGATGAATAACGTGCGCCAATACCTTGCTTTGACCTGGGTGGCTTTGATTGCCATATTACTGACCGCCTGTAGCAGTACGCCGAAACAACCTTCTTCTGCACAGTTAAATCCGCTACTGGTACAAAAACTGCAAAATAAGCGAATGCCTTCTTCACTGCCCATCCCGGTGGCACGTGTACAGGCACGTGAATTACAGGATACTTGGGGGGCGTCGCGCAGTCGCGGACGTTTGCATGAGGGCATTGACATCATGGCTCCACGTGGAACCAAAGTCTTTAGTGCCACAGAAGGTCTGATTGCAGATTTACGCAATAACAATTTGGGTGGTAAAGTAGTCTGGATTCTCGGTCCGGGCGGCTCCTGGCATTATTATGCACATCTGGATGGACATAAACGTGGCCTGAAAGTAGGTAATGCTGTCAAAAAAGGCCAGCTTATCGGCTATGTCGGCAATAGCGGTAATGCCCGACATACTGCACCACATCTGCATTATGGAATTTATTTAGAAGGCAAGGGGCGCGGTGTGGTCAACCCCTACCCCTATTTACGTTAATTTTAGGATATTTACATGTCAGAAACGTTGATCAACCGTCTGGTAGAATTTGCTGAATCAGGCAATCAACAAAAAATCGTACTGAATGGTCAAAGCTATCAGGGCTGGGTGATGGAAATTACCGAGGAAGCCTTGCTAATCAGTACCGGTTATGCCGACAAAAGTGGTAAAGACATGTGGATTCAATTTAGCGATCTGGATCAGGCTGAACTGTCTTACTGGGATAATCAGCAAGATCAATGGGTTGTGTTTAAATTATAAAACTATAAAAATAAGGAGCATGGCATGACTCTGCAACGCTGTGGCTGGTGCTCCAATGATCCGCTATATATCACCTATCATGATCAGGAATGGGGACAAGCCCTGCTGGATGAAAATCGCCTGTTTGAAATGCTGTGTCTGGAAGGACAGCAGGCCGGTCTAGCCTGGATTACCATCCTTAGAAAACGTGAAGCGTATCGTGAACATTTTTTTCAATATTCCATTCAGTCGATTGCAGCACTTACAGATCAACAACTCGAACTCAAGCTTAAGGATGCCCGCCTGATCCGTCATCGTGGCAAACTGCATGCCATTCGCGAGAATGCTCAAGCATGGCTCAAGCTGCAACAGCAAGGCATCAATTTAGGGCAATGGCTCTGGTCTTTTGCCCAGCAACCACGACTGAATAATGATGTTGCGGATTATCGTCAGGCAGCGGCACAGACTATCGAAAGCCAGATCATGTCAAAAGCCTTAAAAAAGGCCGGTTTTAAATTTGTCGGACCCACCATTTGCTATGCCTTTATGCAGGCCGTCGGTATGGTCGATGATCACGAAAATCATTGTCACTTTAAAACAAGATCCTCCCATTCAAAGAAGAGCTGAATTTATGTCGAATAATATTATCCACGCTTATGCTGCAATGTCAGCCGGTACAGAACTCGAACCTTATCAATTCGATGCTGGTGAACTACAGCCACATCAGGTCGAAGTCAAAGTAGAATACTGTGGCCTGTGTCATTCTGATATTTCAGTCCTCAATAATGACTGGGGTTCATCCGTTTATCCGGTCGTGGCTGGACACGAGATTATTGGCATCATCACGCAACTGGGTGGCGAAGCCAAAGGCCTGAAAGTGGGACAACGGGTTGGCATTGGCTGGACTGCGGAAAGCTGCCAGTATTGCGATCCGTGTATTTCAGGTCAGCAGGTACTCTGTACTGGCGGCCAAGTGGCGACTATTGTCGGACATGCCGGTGGTTTTGCCGACAAGGTCCGTGCTGGCTGGCAATGGGTCATTCCTCTGCCTGAAGATCTGGATCCTGAAAGTGCCGGCCCTCTGCTCTGTGGCGGCATTACCGTATTTGATCCAATCCTGAAGCATCAGATTCAGGCTATTCATCATGTTGGCGTGATCGGGATTGGGGGTCTGGGTCATATCGCAATTAAACTGCTCAAAGCTTGGGGCTGTGAGATTACGGCTTTCACATCAAATCTGGACAAGACCGATGAGCTGAAAGCCATGGGCGCAGATCATGTGGTGAATAGTCGTGATGTTGCTGCCCTAAAGGCACAGCGTGGCAAGTTCGATTTATTGCTGAGTACGGTCAATGTCACCTTGAACTGGCAGGCTTATCTGGCCACTCTGGCACCGAACGGTACAGTACATATGCTCGGTCTCCCTTTAGAACCGATGCAGATTCCGGCGGGCATGCTGATTGGTGGTGCCAAGTCAGTTACTGGTTCACCAACCGGTTCGCCGGCGGCACTGCGTCAGTTACTCCAATTTGCCGCACGTAAAAACATTGCGCCACAAATTGAAGTCTTCCCGATGTCACAGCTGAATCAGGCCATTGAACATCTGCATTCCGGTAAAGCGCGTTACCGGATTGTACTTAAAGCGGATTTTGAAGCTTAAACTCTGCCTGTTTCAATCTGTCAAAAAGACCCAGCAATTGGGTCTTTTTTTTATTGCAATACTTCCGGCAAAACTGCAAGGCCTGCAGGCTTGGCCAGCTCTGCTTTCATCTTTTGTAGCATCTGATAAGGCTGTTGCTGCACGAACATATTTACAAAAGTTAAGGGAATCGAGCCTTCCGGATTGGCATAACCATAAGTTGAAACCTTGACCTGATTATTGGCCAGCTTTTGAAAAGTCCAATCCCCCTGATAATCGGTCAAACGCACATAATTCGGATTTAAGGGATAACCGGTCTGAATGGCTTTATTCTTGATACTAATCTGTCCATTGGCTTGCTTGATCATCTTGCCCTGTACAATCAGGTCGCGGTCTTTTAAGGGAAATGGAAAATCCAGCACCATATACAAGGTAAATTCGCCTTTTTTATCATCACGTGATAAGACCTTGATGCTGCCCATATAAGGCACCCATTGCACGGCATGCTCGATATCCAGAATCAGCGACACGGCATTTTCAATTGGTGCATGGTAGGTAGTTTCTGCCTTATATAGAAAGACCGGATTCTGCTGATCCTGATAGGTCCAGACCTTGATATTATTTTTATCAATACTCAGTTTGGGCGTATGTAGCGGCTTTGCCTGCGCAATGGTGCCAAGCACCACTGCACAGAGCAGGAAGATCATTTTTTGCATTTTATTATTCGTCTTATTTTAGTTTTAGATCTTTTTTATAAATGATTTTGACTGGATTTTAAACCTGAATATCGTTAAAACCCAGCACGTCTTTCATGTCATATTTACGTGCATCACGGCCGACCACCCAGGCAGCAGCACGTACTGCACCGCTGGCAAAGTTCATGCGGTTGGTGGCTTTATGGGTAATTTCCACACGTTCACCATCAGCAATAAACATGGCGGTATGTTCACCGACGATATCACCACCACGAATGGTCTGGAAACCAATGCTTTGACGCTCACGCGGACCGGTATGACCTTCGCGGCAGTACACAGCGTCTTCTTTCAGGTCACGGCCTAAAGCATCCGCAATCGCTTCACCCCACATAAGTGCAGTACCCGATGGTGCATCCACTTTATGACGGTGATGTGCCTCAATCACTTCGATATCCACCGTATCGCCAAAGACTTTCGATGCCAGTTCAAGCAGTTTAATCGATACGTTCACACCGACTGAATAATTCGCTGCATAAACCACAGGGGTTTCAGCTGCTGATTCATCTAAATAAGCTTTTTGCTCATCATTCATCCCCGTGGTACCAATCACGATGGCAACACCTGCTTCACGGCAGATTTTCAGATGATTGACGGTCGCTGCTGGCGCAGTGAAATCAATCACGACATCACAGTCTTTGACTACATCGGTAAGGCTACCCACCACCTTGACACCTGTTGCACCAATTCCGGCAAGTTCGCCAGCATCTGCGCCTAAGAGTGTACTTTCAGGGCGTTCTACCGCAGCCGCCAATTGATAACCTGCTTCATGCACAGCCTGAATAAGGATACGCCCCATACGACCGCCTGCACCCAAGATCCCAATGCGTGGTGTAGCTGACATAACATAGTCCTGATGTTGATCCAAAATTGCTCTTACTATAGCAAAACTGCGGAATAACACTAAGATGCATTGCATAAAAATCAATGAAAATATTCAAAGAGTGAAATCACTGATATTGATAAGAGTTTCCATCAGGTCTTTGGAATTATGGGCTAGATATCATCCAGGCCGAGCGATATGGATCAATAGTACGCATGAACCTAACCGTTATCAAAAAGCAGCTTTCAAATCAGATGGAGAACATTCAAGCTTCGGGGGCAGATTAGGATCCTTTCAATTCAGCTCAGCTTATCTCTCACTGAAGCGATGAACCTAAGTCACTTAGGAATGATCTACACAATTTTGAAAATTTTTCCACTTAAGGTACTTTGAAAGCACATCTCAAAACTGGGACGAATATCTTCACCATCTACAGTGATATGTTTTATATTGGAATGAGATTGTGTTTTAGAAAAATGATGATCGACTGTTGCTTGAATAGCGTGTTGAGCCCCAAACTGATCCTTCACACTGATACTTTGTTTAAGCATATCTATACCTTTAATAATAGTTAAAGTGGCAAAATATCCACTAAAAATTTGATGTTTCTTAATTTTATCTTTAAATAACTTTATGATTTAGCTTAAATAATTGATTTAGAGAAGTATAGAATGTACGGCCATCTAAGTTTAAATCTACCTCAACTCCAGATGAAAGAAGAACTCTTTTACCCACTTCAATTCTTTTTAAACCCTGACGTGTATTTTGCATTTTATTGAGAGGAATTAATGAAACAATAATTTCAGTACCATTTTTAGATTTTGCAATTAAATCATTTATTTTTAACAACTTGAATCCTGTTTTTCTAAAGATTTTTCCAATTTGGAAAATAACTTAAAATTAAATTTTGAACGATAAAAAAAGCACTTATTAAGTGCTTTTTTTACTGTTTATTCTTGCTTAGATAGCAACAATATTTACAGCATTCGGTCCTTTTTGACCTTGAGCTACACTGAATTCAACCAGTTGGCCTTCCATTAAGGTTTTAAAACCTGAACTCGCAATTTCGCTGAAATGAGCAAAAACATCTGGACCTGATTCTTGTTGAATAAAACCAAAACCTTTAGTTTCGTTGAACCACTTTACAGTACCTTTAACAACATTTGAGTTTGACATAATATATCCTACTAATTTTTTAATAATTTTTAGTCAATTTATTGACTGAATATAACTTTGAAATAATAAAGAATGAGACTTAAAATCTGAAAAAAACGAAGGATTATGACTAAAACTGCGATACTTAAAGAAGATTTACCGAAACAAGACTTTTTTCTAGTTAAGTTAACTATACACGAAAAATTTAATTAATCAAGTTTTCTTATATATATATTTATTTTATTTATTAAAAAATGAAATTTTAAAAATTTATAGTGATTTCAACAAGATTAAGCTTTCATTGTCATGATAATAAAATAAGAGTATTCTGCTGTACTGGTAAATTTGATAAGTAATGAATGCGATTATATAGCTCGGTAATAACAATATTGGCCTTTTTAATTTCGGCAATGATGCTTTTTTCTCACTTACAAAATATCTATCACCCTCCAAATTTGGACTCATACTTTCTATTTAGATAGTCAAATATAAAAACAGAAACCGCTTTTTAGGCGGTTTTTATGTTTAAGCGATACCTATCAAACAATAAGATAACTATCAACTAATAAATAGCATCTTCTAATCTAGAGTATCTTATCTACATAATAAAAAAGGACGCCGCAGCGTCCTTCTTTATTTTCATTCGATCAATCAAACAAACGATCAAAGAATGATTTTTTCTTTGGTGAGGATTTGCTGTCTTCCCCATCCATGGTTTCTTGCAGTTCTTTTAACAGTTCACGTTGACGTGCACTTAAGTTCACTGGAGTTTCCACCACAATACGGCACAGCAAGTCACCTTGCATGCTGGTACGTACCGGTTTAACACCCTTACCACGTAAGCGGAACAGTTTACCCGTTTGCGTACCTTCAGGAATTTTCAAGCTAACACGGCCATCCAGCGTAGGAATCTGAACTTCCTTACCTAAGGCTGCATCAGCAATCGATACCGGCACATCCATATACAGGTCAGCGCCATCACGCTGGAAGATTTCGTGCTCACGCACCACCACTTCTACGTACAAGTCACCTGACTGACCATCACGGATCGCTTCACCCTTACCGGTCAAGCGTACGCGGTCGCCATTGTCCACACCCGCAGGAATAGTGACTTCCAGAGTTTGCTGACGATCCGACACACCCGAACCATGACATTTATTACATGGGTTCTTGATGATCTTGCCCTGACCACGACAGGTGCTACAGGTTTGCTGTACCGAGAAGAAACCTTGCTGCATACGCACTTGACCGGCACCATGACAGGTACGGCAGGTTTCCACATCATTTGGATTTTTTGAACCCTTACCATCACAGGCATCACACGGTGCCGGTGCAGTAAAGGTAATAGTTTTCTTGACGCCTTTGACCGCTTCTTCCAGGGTCAGTTCCATCACATAGCGTAAGTCAGAACCACGGCGTGCACGTTGCTGGCCACGACCACCGCCGCCACCAAAAGCGCCACCGAAAATATCACCGAACTGGCTAAAAATATCTTCTGCGCTGAAACCACCGCCGAAGCCGCCACCACCGCCCATACCACCTTCAAAGGCCTGATGGCCCATACGGTCGTACATGCTGCGCTTTTCACCATCAGAGAGCACTTCATAGGCTTCTGCTGCTTCTTTGAATTTATCTTCAGCTTCAGCATTGTCCGGGTTACGGTCTGGATGATATTTCATCGCCAACTTACGGTAGGCTTTTTTGATTTCATCATCACTAGCGGTTTTAGCGACGCCCAAAACCTCATAATAATCACGTTTAGCCATGTCTGGCGATGCTCCTCACGGAATTTTGTTTAATATTCAACTGAGGTCTGAAATTGGGGTCAAACCGAGTTTTACAAGGGGAAATATGAAAAAAATTATACGCTTTAGAACACAGCTTTATTTTGAGAGAATTTATAGATACCTTTAAACCAGGCATTGATCAGGAAAATAAAGGCAATAAAGCTGAAAATCACCCCGGTCACCACACAGGCTTTGACCCATAACTGGCTGTCCCAGGCAAAGAAAAATAGTGGAATAAACCACAGCGCAGCGAAAATCGCCAAAATGGTATAAATCACGATATTACGCATGATCCACAGCGCCTGTGCCTGTAACCAGACCTCGGCATAATCAACCTGGGTAACTTTACGTGCGAACCAGTAGGCCAATAGTCCACTAAACAGGGTAAATAAGGCCAAAAACATGAAGACATAAGCCATCGCTACGGAACGTCGCATCTTGGTTAATGTATCTTGAGTCATGTTTGGTTCAACCTCGTTACCGTATTGGCAGCTCGGCCAATGCAGCAATTACTTATTTTTTTAAATTATAAAAATCTCAGGTGCTACTATATTGAAAATTTCCAAATTTCGCACCTGAAATTATGACAAATTTAAACAGAATTTAAACTTTTTTTCACTTTAAACCATTGTGCATATAAGGCAGGCAGGAAAAACAGGGTCAATAATGTTGCCACAATCAAACCACCCATAATCGCCACCGCCATTGGCCCGAAGAAAATACTACGGGACAAGGGAATCATGGCTAAAACCGCAGCCAGTGCGGTCAATATGATCGGACGACAACGGCGTACTGTGGCATTGATGATGGCATCCCACTGCGACTCTCCGGCCTGAATATCCTGCTCAATCTGATCGATCAAAATCAGCGAATTGCGCATGATCATTCCGGATAATGCAATCGTTCCGAGCATCGCAACAAAGCCGAAAGGTTTATTGAAAATTAACAGGAATAACACCACTCCGATAATGCCCAAAGGTGCGGTCAGGAACACAATAAAGGCCCGTGAGATGCTTTTGAGCTGAATCATCAGCAAGGTCATGACGACTGCGAGAAATAAAGGCATGCCGGCATTAACCGAATTCTGTCCGCGAGCCGATTCCTCAACTGTGCCGCCCACTTGCAGCAGATAGCCATTCGGCAGCTCTGCCCGGATTTTTTCTAGTGGCTCTTTGAGTTCATTAACCACAGTAGCGGGCTGCAACTTGCTACGAATATCGGCACGCACAGTAATGGTCGGTAAACGATTCCGATGCCAGATCAGACCTTCTTCAAAGCTGTATTCAATTTTGGCCAGCTGCGCCAACGGTACCGATGTACCGGTTTCGGTCGGAACAGCCAGACTGGCTAAAGATGCTACCTCCACCCGTTCAGCCTGCGCACCACGTAAACGGATTTCAATCAGTTCACGCTTTTCCCGATACTGATCAATGCCGGCCCCCAAAATCGAGCTGTTCAGCACATTGGCCAGTTCGCTGCTAGTCACGCCCAACTGACGGGCACGATCCTGATCGATCTCCAGTTTGATGACTTTGCTCGGCTCACCCCAGTCTAGATGTACATTGGTGGTATTCGGATTTTCGCCCACGGTTGCGGCGACTTTCTGCGCCCATTCACGAACCAGTCCCAGATCTTCACCAGAGACCCGGAACTGCAATGGATAACCGACTGGAGGGCCATTTTCCAGCAGGGACACCCGGGTACGGACTTCCGGTAATAACAGCCGAATCTGGTCACTCAAGGATTGACGGATTTCGTTACGATCTTCCAAAGAGGATGCCAGCACCACAAACTGGGCAAAACTGGTTTGCGGCAGCTGCTGATCCAGCGGTAAATAGAAACGCGGAGAACCAATTCCGACATAGGCCACATAGTTATCAATGCCCTGCTGTTTCGACAAAAAGGCTTCAACTTTTTTCACCGCAGCTTCGGTGGCTTTCAGAGAGGCGCCTTCTTCAAGTTTGAGATCCACCAGAATTTCAGCCCGATTCGAGGGCGGGAAAAATTGCTGTGGCACCAGCTTAAACATTAAAATGGAGAGAATAAAAATTCCTACCGTTGCTGTAATCACGGTCTTACGATAGGTCACACAGGTATTTACCCAACGGCGAAAACCTTGATAAAACCGGGTTTGATAAGGGTCATGCTGTTCGCCGGCATGATGCACGACCGGCTGGGGTTCGGGCTGCTTGCGCAAACGCGCCCAAAGGCGCTGATACCACGGCGCTTTTTGTATCAAGTCTTTGTTGAAATTGGGCAGCAGTTTATCGCCCAGATAAGGCACAAATAACACCGCGGCAATCCAGGACATCAGCAGTGCAATCGTGACCACCTGAAAAATAGAACGGGTATATTCACCGGTACTCGATGCTGCTGTGGCAATCGGTAAAAATCCGGCGGCGGTAATCAGGGTGCCGGTCAGCATTGGAAAGGCGGTGGTTTTCCAGGTAAAGCCTGCCGCCTCAAGCCGGCTATAGCCCTGCTCCATTTTAATCGCCATCATTTCAATGGCAATAATCGCATCATCGACCAGAAGACCGAGTGCCAGAATCAGGGCACCCAAGGAAATTTTATGCAGGCCGACATCAAATAAATGCATGCCGGCAAAGGTCATGGCCAATACTAGCGGAATCGAAAAGGCCACCACCAGTCCGGTACGAAAACCCAGCGAGAAGAAACTGACCAGCAGCACAATAATTACTGCTTCTGCCAGCACTTTCATAAATTCATTGATACTGCGTTTGACTGCCACTGGCTGATCGGAGACTTTTTGCAGCTCCATGCCGAGGGGCAAGGTTTTTTGCAGACGGGCAAATTCCTGTTCCAGATGTTTGCCCAGTGCCAGAATATCGCCGCCTTTGCGCATGGACACGGCAATACCAATGCCATTTTCAGCCATAAAACGCATCCGGGGTTGGGCCGGATCACTAAAGCCGCGATAGATCTCAGCGACATCTCCCAGCTGAATGGTTTTGCCATTTATCAAAAGTGGCAGTTGCTGTAATTCTTCAATACTGTTTAAGGCACCGCTGACCCGAACCTGAATCCGGTCTGAACCGGTTTCAAAAAAACCGGCATGGGTCATGGCATTTTGCTGCTGCAAAGCCTGCTGAATGGCGCTGACTGGAACTCCGAGCTGGATGGCTTTGGTGTTGGAAATCTCAATCCAGATTTTCTGGTCTTGCAGGCCGATTAAATCGACTTTGGCGACATCTTTGACCCGTTGCAGTTGTAACTGCAAACGGTCGGCGTATTCCTTGAGGGTCGCATAATCGAAGTCTTTGCCTTTGAGCACATAGATATTGCCAAAGGTATCGCCGAATTCATCATTAAAGAATGGGCCTTGTACTCCTTGCGGCAATTCATGCCGGATATCGCTGACTTTCTTGCGCACGTTATACCAGACATCGGCCACATCTTTCGAAGCCAGAGAATCCTTGGCAATAAAGGTCACCATGGATTCACCCGGACGCGAATAGGCCATGATGCGGTCATATTGCCCCGTGGTCATCAGTTCCTTTTCAATCCGATCCGTGACCTGTAAGGACACTTCTTTGGCACTGGCACCCGGCCAGTAGGTCTGAATGACCATCACTTTAAAGGTAAAAGGCGGATCTTCACTTTGCGACAGCTGGGAATAGGACACGATGCCAATCAGCCCGAGCAGGATCATAAAATACAGTACTAGTCCCTTATTCTTTAAAGCCCATTCCGACAGGTTAAAGTTCATATTTAACTCCCTGCCTGAACGGTCACAGGACGATTTTCACGATTAATCGGATTGATTTTTTGCTGGTCACGCAGCAAATGTACGCCGCCAATCACCACATAATCTTCCGCTTTCAGGCCACTGAGTACCGGTACGCTATCGCGACCATAAGCCCCTAAAGTCACCGGGACTTTGTGTACAGTATGATCCGGCTTGACCAGCATCACATAGGCTTGTTGATCTGTGGCTGAGACACTGGACAGCGGTACACTGAGCCTATTGTCCCGGCTGTGCTGGAAAAACACCCGGGCACTTTGTCCGAGCTGGATCTGAGCATTGCCTTCGCGCAGTGAGACTTTTACTCTAAATGTTCTCGATTGGTCTGCGGCTGGTGATATTTCACGGACAAAGGCACTAAATTTTTCTTCTGGTTTGGACCATAAAGTCACAGTGGCAGGCTGTCCGACCTTGACCTCTGAAATGGCCTGTTCCGGCACGCCAATCACCACTTCACGCTCACCGGAAATGGCTAACTCATATACCGCTTGCCCGGCTGCGACCACCTGACCCGTTTCGATATTGCGTGCCGTGATCACGCCATTTTTAGTGGCAATCAGCTGGTTATAAGTGGTCTGGTTTTTGGCAGTAGCATAATTGGATTGCGCCTGTTTCAGACTCGACTGTGCAGCTTTATATTGATTATCGATGGCATCATATTGCGAGCGACTCACGGCATTGACCGGTAACAGCTGCTTGAAACGCTGTAGTTCATCCTGAGCAATTTTACTGGCAGACTGCGCGTTTTCCAGCTGGGCACGTGCCGCATTCAGCTGCAACTGGGCATCTTTTACATCCAGTGTGGCCAGCACCTGTCCGACTTTGACTTGGTCCCCGACATCGACGAAGCGCTGGGTCACCTGTCCCGCTACCCGAAAGGCCAGTGCTGTTTGCTGACGCGCCTGCACATCGCCGGCATAACTTTTCAGTTCATGCTGTGAAGTGCTCGGTGTGGTCACCATGACAAAGGGAATTTCCTGTTCTGCGGCGATTGTATCTTTACTGCATCCATTTAAGGTCACACTGCAAAGCATCATCATGCCAGCCAACACGCTGTAAATCCTGCTCATCTTATTCGCTCTTATCTGATCATCTTTTTTCGGGCAAACTATGCTGATATATTGAATTGCTTATTTTTTAATTAATATACCACCCGGTACACTAATTACAACAGAACCCTCAAAGCAATGACCAAGTTGACTTTTTTTGGAAGAAATTGTGCAAATACCTGTAGGACGACCGAAAGATCTGGAGAAACGCCAACGCATCCTGAGCGCGGCCAAAGCGCTATTTTTAGCGCATGGTTATCATGCCTCCAGCATGAACCAGATTGCCCGTGAAGCAGGGGTGAGCAAACTGACGGTCTATAACCATTTTCAGGACAAGGCGACGCTGTTCAGCTGTGCCATTGAAGATACCTGTGAAGCCATTCTGCATGAGCATCCGCAGGTCTTGCAGCCAAGCAGTGACTTTGCTCAGGAATTTTATCGGGCCTGTTTACGCGCTTTGAATATTATTAGCCTGCCTGAAGCCATCAAACTGGACCTATTACTCATCGAGCTGGCCTCGCAGCAAAGCCCGCTGGCAGAGCAGTTTTATCAGGCCTCGCATGCCAAACTGGAGGCGGTCTGGCATGATTTCTTTGCGCTGGCGCAGCACTACCAGTTTATTCAGGTCGATCGACCCGAGAAACAGACCGAACTGATCGTGTCCCTATTGACCGGAACACGTCATCAAAAAATCCTGCTCGGACTTACAGCTCCGCCCTCCAGTACAGAACAGCAGCAGATCATTAGTCAGGCGATTGAGCTGTTTATGCTGAAATACGGAATATCTGGCTAAATCCCTTCTGATCGCTTGAGTGCTGGCGACAGGATACTGGCTAAAATTTGCTAAAAAATCCGCAAAATATCTGCAACTTTTGTCTGTAAAGGACTTGGATTGTCCTACAGTCGCGGTATAGTCAAAGCAAGCATTTAAGGGAATATAAAAATGATTCAACAAATTGATGCACCACTACGCGAAGACGTACGCTTACTGGGTAATTTGCTGGGGGAAACCTTAAAATTACATGCGGGGCAGGATTTGTTTAATCAGATTGAGCAGATTCGTGCTTTATCTAAAGGCGCACGTGATGGACAGGTCGAAGCAGAAAAACAGCTAGAACAATTATTTTTGAGCCTGGAAGATGCGGAAATCCTGCCTCTAACCCGTGCCTTTACCCATTTTTTGAACTTTGCCAATATTGCCGAACAATATCATGTGGTGCGTCGTCGCCGTCAAAGCGAATTCGATGACACGGCAGAATCCCCTAATCCTCTGGTACCGTTATTTGAAAAATTTAAACAGCAGGAGATTTCTGCCGACACGCTGTACCAGCAAATCTGTGAATTAAAAATTGAACTGGTACTGACCGCGCATCCGACAGAAGTCAGCCGCCGCACCCTGATCCAGAAATATGATGGTATCAATAATGCCCTGTCCAAATTCGACCAGCAGAAACTCACGCCGCGTGAACGTCAGGCGGTGTTGGCAGATCTGAAACAGCTGATTAGCTCGGCCTGGCAAACCGATGAAATCCGTCAGCATCGCCCGACCCCGATCGATGAAGCCAAATGGGGCTTTACTACCATTGAACAGACCTTGTGGAATGCGGTTCCGAAATTTATCCGGGAATTAAATGGCATGGTCGAACAACAATGCGGCCAGAACTTGCCCTTAGATATTGCACCGGTACGTTTTGCTTCCTGGATGGGCGGTGACCGCGATGGCAACCCGAATGTTACCCATAATGTGACGCAAGAAGTGTTATGGCTGTCACGCTGGAAAGCTGCCGATCTGTATTTACGCGATATTGAGAACCTGCGCTGGGAACTCTCCATTCAGCAATGTAGTACGGAAATCTCCGAGGCATTGGGTCTGGATCATCCGGAACCCTACCGTGAATATTTACGTGACACCCGTAGCCGCCTGAAAGCGACCCGACACTGGCTGGCAGAAAAATTAAAGGGCAATGATGCCGATGATAGTTTAGTCATTAAAAGTAAAGATGAGCTATTACAGCCACTATTGACCTGCTATCGCTCCTTAATGCACTGCAATCTGGCCGAAATTGCCAATGGCAGCCTGCTGGACTTTATTTACCGGGTCAACAGCTTTGGAATTGAGTTACTGAAACTGGATATTCGTCAGGAATCAGGACGTCACCGTCAGGCGATCTCGGCGATTACCGAATATTTAGGGCTGGGAAATTTTGAAACCTGGACCGAACAGGCACGTCAAAACTTTTTACTGCAAGAATTGCAAAGCAAACGTCCCTTGCTCCCAAAACATCTGAATGAACCAGCCGGCAGTCTGATTCAGCACCCGGATGTACAGGAAGTCTTTGCCACCATGCGCACCCTGGCAGAACAGCCAAGTGAGTCTCTGGGTGCCTATATTATTTCCATGGCGGAATATCCAAGTGATGTGCTGGCGGTATTGCTTCTACAAAAAGAAGCGGGTATCAAGCACGCCTTACGAGTGGTACCGCTGTTTGAAACCCTCAAAGATCTGGACGGTGCAGCCGAGACCATGTCAACCCTGTTCAATATGCATTGGTATAAACAGCATATTCAGGGCAAGCATGAAGTGATGATTGGCTATTCGGATTCAGCCAAGGACGCCGGTTTTATGTCGGCCAACTGGGCGCAGTACCGTGCCCAGGAAGAACTGACGACGATTGCCCAGCAACATGGCGTTCAGCTGACCCTGTTCCATGGCCGTGGCGGTTCGATCAGCCGTGGCGGTGCACCAACCCAGCAAGCCTTGTTCTCACAGCCACCGGGGTCGATTTCAGGCACGATTAGGGTGACTGAACAGGGTGAAATGATCCGCTTTAAATTCGGACTGGAAGAAATTGCCCTGCAAAATCTGGAAATTTATACCGCTGCGACCTTAGAAGCAACCTTGCTCCCGCCACCCGAGCCAAAACAGGAATGGCGCGACTTGATGCATCAAATGACCGAACTCTCGGTTCAGGTCTATCGCCAGACCGTGCGGGAAAATCCGCATTTTGTCAAATACCTGCGCACTGTCACTCCTGAACTTGAACTGCAAATGCTGCCGCTGGGGTCACGGCCGGCGAAACGTAAAGTCAGTGGCGGGATTGAGTCCTTGCGTGCGATTCCGTGGGTATTTGCCTGGACCCAGATTCGTCTGATGTTACCTGCCTGGCTGGGTACCGGTGCCGCGCTGAATAAAGTACTGGATCAGGGGCAACGGGCGGTACTCGATGAGATGCTGGCAGAGTGGCCATATTTTCAGACCCTGATTGATATGCTGGAAATGGTGCTGTCCAAAGCCGATGCACATGTGGCCTTGTACTATGAATCACATCTGACCCAAGATGAAGATCTCAAAGTACTCGGCACAGAGCTGCGCCAGCGTTTGCAGGATGCTGTACAGACCTTACTGACGTTAAAGGGTGAATCCAAATTGCTGAGTAGCAACGGCGTCCTGGATCAATCCATGAAAGTCCGTAAACCGTATTTGTTGCCACTACATTTGCTGCAAGCCGAGCTGATGAAACGTCGTCGTCTCTATCTGCAACAGCAGCAAGCTGAAAATACCCCGGTGGATCATGCCTTGATGGTCAGTATTGCCGGAATTGCTGCGGGTTTACGCAATACCGGTTAATCCAAACAGACTGTTTAAAAGCACATCTTCGCGATGTGCTTTTTTATTGAGCAGTCAATAGCCAAGAAATATTTTATTTTATATAGTAAATCAGATTTATTTATACATAGCCCTATTGATTATAAGAAATTAATCTACTGATTTCACTTTAGTTTTAACTCAAAATTCTTTTACCACCCGGTAAAATATCAAATAAAGTCATAGAATTAATTTGAACAAAAATTTTGTTTAAGTGATTAAATCTTCTAAAGAACAAGAGTATGATGTGCACAATTTATCTTTCGAGTGCTCATTTTATGTCCAGTTGGTTTCCCAAATGGCGCCCTTATGAGGGCAGCATCGATGCACGCCCAGTAGGTACCGCAGAGTATTTGCCACCCGCACAAACGGTCGTTTTGGGTGTACAACATGCTTTTGCCATGTTTGGCGCGACTGTACTGGCACCTTTTTTAATGGGCTTTGACCCTAACCTGGCCATTTTAATGTCAGGGATTTGTACCATCCTGTTCTTTCTGATTACCGGTGGCCGGGTTCCAAGTTATTTAGGTTCAAGCTTTGCCTTTATTGGGGTGGTCATCGCGGCAACCGGTTATGCCGGTGGTGGTGGACTCAACCCCAATATTGGCGTCGCAGCCGGCGGTATTATTGCCTGTGGTATCTTCTATGCCCTGATGGGTTTTCTGGTCATGGCGACCGGCACGCGCTGGATTGAAAAGCTGATGCCACCGGTGGTGACCGGTGCCGTAGTGATGATCATTGGTCTAAACCTGGCACCGGTGACGGTAAAAAGCGTGATGGGCAACACCTTTAATATGTGGATGTCTCTGGTTACCGTCATGTGTATGGGCTCAATTGCCGTCTTTACCAAGGGCCTGCTACAACGCCTGCTATTATTGGTGGGGCTGTTATTGGCCTATCTGATCTATTTCGTGCTCAGCAATATTATGGGTTATGGCACTGCAATCAATTTCCTGCCCATTCAGCAAGCCGCCTGGTTCGGGTTACCGACCTTCCACGCACCGACTTTTGAAGTCAATGCCATGTTGATCATTGCACCGATTGCACTGATTTTGGTGGCTGAAAATCTGGGACATATCAAAGCGGTAGGCGCGATGACCGGAGAGAATCTGGATCCGCATATTGGTAAAGCCTTTGTTGCAGATGGTGTTGCAACCACTCTGGCAGGCGGTGTGGGTGCCCCGGGCATGACCACCTACGGTGAAAATATTGGGGTCATGGCCGTAACACGGGTTTATTCGACCATCATTTTTGCAGTGGCTGGTGTCTTTGCGATCTTCCTGGGTTTATCACCCAAGTTTGGGGCGGTGATTCATACCATTCCCACCGCGATTCTGACCGGTGCTTCGATTGTGGTCTTTGGTTTGATTACCATTGCCGGTGCCAAAATCTGGATTGAAAATAAAGTCGATTTCTCGCAAAACAAAAACCTGATGGTGGCTGCAGTGACCATTATTTTAGGTACCGGTGATTTTGCCCTGACTTTTGGTAGCTTCAATCTGGGTGGTATTGGTACGGCAACGTTTGCAGCCCTGTTCTTAAACTGGTTCTTCAGTCTGGTCGATAAAAAATAAAATTCAGCGATGACTGGGCACAGCCTGTTGCAAGCAAAAAGACCGAACATATATGTTCGGTCTTTTTTGTAGCCTAAAACAGTCTGTCTAGAATGAACTGTTTTAAGTGACTGGCAATTGATTCACGTTGGCTTATTTCTGTTTTTTAAGCGCTTGCTTCAGTTGCTTCAATTTGCCTTTATGTTTTGAAATCTTTTTCAAACGTGCTTTGATTTCTTGCTTTAAAGATTTAACTTGCTTAGCCATGGTATTACTCCCTAGTAAGGCTATTCGTTAGGCTTGTGTTGTTTCACAAAACCACGAATAAATTTTCTTAATTCACGAGCAGCACTAGTATCCAGTTCTTCGCAGAGACGAATAAATTCATCACGCTCCGTACTCTGAATACGAATTAAAAGTTGTCCATCTTTCTTGCCTGTCTTTATTTTTTTGATTTGCTCGCTCATTGCTTATCTCTCCAAAATAAAGACTACTTTGCAAAAGATGTATATACAATATATATACTTTTTAAATTAAATCAAACTTACATTGTAAAAATATTTAATAAAATCAATTTCTTTTTTTTACCATAATTTCTATAAAACCGTGCAAAGCCCGTCCAGGCAAGGCTTTAGGCACTTGGCTGAATGGGCTTTTTATGGATAAATTATTTTTGTAAAAAGGCGATGTTGTGCTTAAAAATCGCCATGGCTACAGCAAGATCTCCTGCATAGCTTGAAGATCGTCCGGCGTAGTTGAACTGAAATGAGCCCGTTTAAGGACGAAACTCTTTCAGTTCACGTTGAATAAAGTATTGGAACATTTCACGGTATAGATGTTCAATAAACTCCTGATCGAGGCCCTGCTTTTGCGCCAATGCCCTAACATTTTCTACAATCTGTTCCATACGTTCTGGTGACTGCAAATCGGTTTCGGTTTTTTTGAAACGGGTGGTTTGATCAACATAAAATTGACGCGCAGCGATCAGCTCAACTAAAGCTGTATCAATGGCATCGATCTGTTGACGTGCATATTCTAGTGATTCAGCTTTGATCTTTTCCATGTTTTTTCAGTTCACTTTCAGTTTGATTATTACTCTTATACTTTTCTTCTAACACATTACTGAAAATACTTTCAATCATCCAGACCCGATATAAGCTATTAAATGTATAACTTTGATCATCTATCCGCAGTTCCAGTACCGGAAAGTTCGGCTGCGACTTCATTTCACAGAGCATATCATTGTCCTGCAGCTTCACCAGAATATCGTCCTGGGTCAGATCTACAATATTTAACTGTTGCTGCAAAAGTTTGAAATGGGGTGCATAAGACAGGTCTTCACCACGGGTCCAGACGGCCTGCAAGATCTGGTACATCGCCTCAATCCGCTGCTCCTCGGGACAGCTATAAAATAACTGTGCGATTGGCGCAATCGCCTGCTCGGTCGGTCGGCAAAACGGGGTAAATTCTACGTCCGTCCGTTTGGATAAACGTGTGGCCAGACTCCAGTCAAACTCATCCCGGCCACGATAGGACAAGGGATAGACATTCAACTGGATATTATAATAATCCGCCAGTTCTTCCTTGATATAGGCCAGCAAAAGCCAGGAGATCGGATCTTCCAGCGCGATATACAAGTCCAGTTCCGGATCCATCGACTGGATCTCGTTCAGCTCTTCAGCATCACTGATCAGATGCTCACGCCATTCAATGTGATCGATCATAAAAATCGGATTACCGGTCAGCAGTTTTTGCTGCTCCAGACGCCGGGTCAGACGCAACAGGTCATCGACTGCCTGATACTGGCGTCCGCCTAAATTAAAATAGCTGGCCAGAATCGGGGTCTGGTCAAAAATACGTTCGGGAAAGTCCTGTGGCTGATGATGACGACTGGCCATGGCATAAAGGGTTCGTAATTTTCCGGTCTGTTTTTGCCACAACATATGAAACACATCTTCCAGCAAATACAGAAAATCCTGCCCGCGCAGCGGGGTATGCCGTAAAATCAGTTCCGCCTGTTGCAAGGCTTCAGCGCTGGGCAATTCTGGCGTGTCATGAAAACTAAAACGATGCTGTTTCGACAGAATCTTGGCATCATTTAGGGTGTAGTGCTGCCATTCATCAAAAGACATCTGATTTGGGGGGGCTGCATGCGAACTGGAAATAATTACTTTCAGCGGCTTGAGCTGCGGACTTAAAATTTCTTCGAGCTGGGGCAGCTGCTGTACCGCCAGATAGCTGTACACATCATCCAGTCTTAAATGGATACTCAGCCCATCTTGAATAGATAACACCGTTTGACGGATTGGTTTCTGGTAAAACCAACTCGATCGGATTGGATCAAACCAACGGCGTAACAGGGACATGAGTTCGGCCTCGACAAAGATGACGGTGTGCAGTTCAAAAAATTGAATCTGTACAGAATAATCTATTTTTAAGATCGCAGAGCAAAAGCCCTGCATGGTGTAAAAACTTATATCAAGTCTTGACATACTCCCCCACTTTCGACTAGCTCAAGTGGGGGATTCTAAAAGCAAAAGCTCTTAGGTGACTTCCTCACGGATTTCACTTGCTTTCTGCTTCACAGGGCGATCTTTACCGCATCTTCCCTCGACAGACAAAACGGTGTGTCCCACCGCTAAAATGTTGCGAGAAGCATTAATATCTGCATTCTCGCTAAAGCCACACTCGACACAACTAAAGTTTGCCTGAGTGAGCCTATTTTCTTTTGCAACGTGACCACATGAACTACAAGTCTGACTTGTATATTTAGGGTCAACTTTAACGAGTAAACCACCTCGCCATTGCTGTTTGTACACCAACATATTAACAAGCATTGACCAACCTTGATCTAGGATTGATTTGTTCAAGCCTGATTTAGCTTTAACATTCTTTCCTTTTTCTTCGATTGAGCCTTTGGCTGACTTCGACATATTGGCTACTTTTAAGTCCTCAACTACGATCATTGCGTGGTTTTTGCTGAGAGTTGTCGTGACTTTGTGCAAGTAGTCATGCCGAATATTGGCAATATGATGATGTAATTTATTGATCCTTAAATTAAGTTTTTTCCAATTTTGACTAAATTCGGTTTTCTTTCTCAACTTGCGTTGAAGCCTAGCCAACTTTACTTGATTGGCTTTAAAACTATTGATTGGGTCAAATACCTGACCTGTTGATATTGTAATTAATTTCTTAATGCCAAGATCAACACCAATTGTAGATTTTGATGGATGAATTGGTTGTTCGATTTCACGGTTAGTACAAAATGAAACATACCAAAGCCCACAAATTTTCTTAATTGTAATACTTGTAATTTTACCAACAATTTCTTGTGATTTTTTAAATCTTATCCAACCTGTTTTTTTAGGCAAAGAAACTCGATCACCAATAACCTCACAATTTGCAAATGGAAGTCTAAAAGATTGCTTACCATCTAATTTCTTCTTGAATCTTGGCATGAGTGGTCTAAGCTCAATCTCACCACCATCAGCCAATTTTAAAAAATTGGGTTTACGTGGTTTCCGCTTGTTTTGCTTTAAACGAGCTTGTTCTTTTTTGTTGTAAAACTTACCCCATGCTTGAGCAAGATCACGTATTTTTTGCTGTAAGCAAGCTGAATATGTTTGACCAAGAAAAGAAAATTCAGGTGTTTTTTTAAGGGGTACTAATTTTTTTTCAATGCTTTCGTAACGAATATATTCATCTTTAGCAAACATTTCAAATGATTTAGCGAGAATTTGATTCCACACAAAACGAGCAGAACCTATTGCTTGATTAAGCAATATTTCCTGTTCTTGGTTAGGCAGAAGCCTAAACTTGTAGTGTTGTAAAATCTTCATTAAATCATTGTTTATAAAAGAATTGTAGTGTTTGAATTATAGCAAAAATAAGCAATAAAACCAAGAAAACATTATCTTTAATATGGCTATCGCCACTCGCTTGTATCCCCCACCTGACTGTCGGTGAGGGTCTTACGCCCGATTAAGATAAACAAATGTTCAATGTTTAACAATGGATTAGAGGTCAAGATTCAAGTCAGTGACCGCCCCGGTTTCTGCACCTGAGGTCAGTTTGGCGAATTTGGCCAGTGCTCCATGGGTATAGTTCGGTTTTGGTTTGATCCAAGCTGCTTGACGTGCTGCAATCTCCGGCTCATCCACATGCCAGGTCATTTCCCGGGTTTCCGCATTAATTGAAATCTGGTCGCCATTTTGTACCAGACCAATCGGGCCGCCATCATAAGCTTCGGGGGTGACATGACCAATCACAAAACCGTGACTGCCACCCGAGAAGCGTCCATCGGTAATCAGGGCAACTGAAGCGCCTAAGCCCTTCCCGATAATCGCAGAGGTCGGTTTCAGCATTTCTGGCATTCCCGGGCCACCTTTGGGACCAACGCCACGAATCACCACCACTTCACCCGGCTGGACTTCGCCATCCAGAATACCGCGCATGGCACCCTGCTCACCTTCAAACACGCGAGCCGGGCCAGCAAAATGCAGTCCTTCCTTACCGGTAATTTTGGCGACCGCGCCCTTCGGTGACAGATTGCCTTTTAGAATCACCAGATGTGAGTCTTTTTTCACTGGCGCATCAAAAGGCAGAATAATCTGCTGGCCTTCCGGATAGTCCTGCACATCGGCCAGATTTTCTGCCAGCGTCTTACCTGTGACCGTCAGACATGAGCCATCCAGCATGCCGGCATCCAGCATGCGCTTCATCAGTGGTTGAATTCCACCAATCGCAATCAGTTCTGACATCAGATATTTACCTGATGGACGCACGTCGGCCACCACCGGAATATCTTTACCAATCCGCACGAAATCATCCAGACTCAATTCCACTCCTGCTGTATGTGCCATGGCTAAAAGATGCAGTACACCATTGGTCGAACCACCCAGCGCAATCAAGACTTTAATCGAGTTTTCAAAGGCGGCTTTGGTCATGATGTCGCGCGGCTTAATATCCAGTCGCAACAGGTTCATCACCGCTTCACCGGCCCGGGCACAGTCAATTTGCTTGTCTTCCGATACCGCTTCCTGTGCCGAAGAGCCCGGCAGGCTCATACCTAAAGCTTCAATCGCAGAGGCCATCGAGTTGGCCGTGTACATACCGCCACACGAACCCGGACCTGGCAAGGAAACCTCTTCAATATGCTTGACCTGAATCGCGTTGATTTCACCTTTGGCATATTGACCCACCGCTTCAAACACTGAAATCATGTCGGTATGACCTTCACCCGGTTTGATGGTTCCGCCATAAATAAACAGCCCCGGACGGTTGAGGCGCGCCAATCCCATGATGCAGCCGGGCATATTTTTGTCACAGCCACCAATGGCAATCACACCATCATAAGCCTGACAGCCGACCACGGTTTCAATCGAATCTGCGATCACTTCCCGTGACAGCAGGGAATATTTCATGCCTTCGGTGCCATTGGAAATGCCATCTGAAATGGTAATGGTATTAAAGATAATGCCCTTGCCACCCACCGCACTCACGCCCTGCTCTACGGTTCTGGCCAGACCATCAATATGCATATTACAAGGCGTGACATTGGCCCAGGTCGAAGCAATGCCGATAAATGGCCGGTTAAAATCGGCATCCTGAAAACCGGTGGCACGCATCATGGAACGCGCCGGTGCATTTTCAATACCTTCATAAACGGGGGCAGAATGCTCGCGGATATTATCTTTACTCATTATTCTCTTCCTGGGCGATGACCGATTTTAAGCGTCGGTCTTGGACAATTTATTTTAAGATCATTGTTTGACATACTCCCACCACTTTCACTTTATTCAAGTGGGGGATTCTAAAAGCATCAGCTCTTAGGTGACTTCCTCACGGATTTCGCTTGCTTTCTGCTTCATCGGGCGACCTTTACCGCATCCACCCTCCACAGACAAAACGGTGTGTCCCACCGCCAAAATATTACGAGAAGCGTTAATATCCGCATTCTCGCTAAAGCCACACGCAACACATTCAAAATGTGCCTGAGTAAGCCTATTTTCTTTTGCAACATGACCGCAGGAGCTACACGTTTGACTTGTGTATTTCGGGTCAATCTTAACGAGTAAACCACCTCGCCATTGTTGTTTGTACTCCAATATATCAACAAGCATTGACCAACCTTGATCTAGGATTGCCTTGTTTAAGCCCGACTTGGCTTTGACATTCTTTCCTTTTTTCTCGATTGTGCCACTTGCTGACTTCGACATATTGGCTACTTTTAAGTCCTCAACTACGATCATTGCGTGGTTTTTGCTGAGAGTTGTCGTGACTTTATGTAGGTAGTCATGCCGAATATTAGCAATATGATAATGTAGCTTGTTAATTGTGGTGTTCAACTTTTTCCAATTTTCACTAAACTTCAATTTTTTGCTCAACTTACGTTGAAGTTTAGCTAATTTAATTTGGTTGGTTTTAAAACTGTTCTTTGGGTTAAATACCTCACCCTCAGATGTTGTGACTAATTTCTTGACACCTAAATCAACACCAACTGCGGTTTTGGATGGATGTACTGGATTTTCCAATAACTCTTTTTCACTGCCAAATGAAATATACCAATGACCTGATCTCTTACTGATTGTCACATTCTTAATTGTGCCTAGAATATCTTGTGATTTTCTAAATTTCACAAATCCTATGCCATTTGGCAGCTTAACTCGATTACCCTCAATTCGACAATATTTATCAAATTGCACCAATCTAATTGAATCGTAACCATCTGATTTTTTCTTAAATCTAGGCATCAGTGGGCGTAACTGGATTTCAGAACCATCAGTGAGTTTGAGGAATTTGGGCTTGCGTGGTTTACGCTTATTTTCTTTTAATCTTGCATGTTCTTTTGCATTGAAAAACCTTGTCCAAGCCGAAGCCAGATCACGAATTTTTTGCTGTAGGGAAACAGCATTAGAATGATTTGCTAAAAAAGCATATTCAGGATTCTTTTTAAGACTGGTGATTTTATTCACCAAATTGGTTGCATTGATAAATTCATTCTTTGCAAACATTTCAAATGACACAACTAAAATTTGATTCCAAACAAAACGCGCAGAACCAACAAGATTGTTTAAAATAACCTCTTGCTCTTCATTAGGCTCAAGCCTAAATTTATACGCCTTGTTGATTTTCATTTTTTTAAAAACTTATTTAAATACAATGTTATATTTCTTTTATTTTAACATAAAAACGAATTAAAGCTAAATTAAAAAACTTACGAAATTCACCTCCACCCTGACTGTCGGGTGGAGTCCTCTTTCATTTTAAGATAGTTTTTTGTATAAAAAAAGCACCCCATCTGGAGTGCTATTTAAATCTGTAAAATTACAGCTTAGATATCACGTACCGCACCTTTCGCCGCACTGGTGGCATGCATTGCATAGGCTTTCAGCGCTTTAGATACTTTACGTGGACGTTCCTTTGCAGGCTTCCAACCTTTGGCTTCTTGTACTTCACGGCGTGCTGCCAATACATCTTCAGCAACGGCTAAATGAATGCTACGGTTTGGAATATCAATTTCGATACGGTCGCCATCTTCAACCAGGGCAATTGTGCCGCCTTCAGCTGCTTCTGGGGAAACGTGACCAATGGAAAGACCTGAAGAACCACCAGAGAAACGACCATCAGTGACAAGTGCACAGTCTTTACCTAAACCTTTCGATTTTAAGTAGCTGGTTGGGTACAACATTTCTTGCATGCCTGGACCACCCTGTGGACCTTCATAACGGATCAGCACCACATCACCTGCCACGATTTTCCCACCAAGAATGGCTTCAACTGCATCATCCTGGCTTTCAAATACACGTGCTGTGCCGTTGAATTTCAAGATAGAGTCATCTACACCCGCAGTTTTGACGATACAACCATCCAGTGCAATGTTGCCGTAAAGCACTGCCAAACCGCCGTCTTGCGAGAAGGCATGTTCAACATTACGTATTACACCATTTTCACGGTCGCCATCTAGACGGGTGTAATAACGATCTTGTGAGAATGCAGTTTGGGTTGGTACACCGCCCGGTGCCGATTTGAAGAAGTTATATACCTCTTCATCTTCAGTACGGATGATGTCCCATTTGTCTAAAGCATCTTTCAACGTTGCTTCATGTACGGTCGGTACAGACGTATCCAGTAAGCCACCACGGTCTAGTTCACCGAGGATCGACATAATGCCGCCGGCACGGTGAATATCTTCCATGTGGACATTTTTAACCGCAGGTGCCACTTTACACAGTACAGGCACTTTACGAGATAAACGGTCGATATCGTCCATGGTGAAGTCTACTTCTGCTTCGTGAGCAGCTGCCAACAAGTGAAGAACGGTGTTGGTTGAACCACCCATCGCGATGTCCAAAGTCATGGCATTTTCATAAGATGCTTTGGTTGCTACATTACGTGGCAATACGCTGTAATCATTCTGTTCATAATGACGCTTGGTGATTTCAACGATCAACTGACCTGCGCGCTCAAATAATTTCTTACGGTTGGCATGTGTTGCCAGCGTAGAACCATTACCCGGTAATGAAAGACCCAAAGCTTCAGTCAAACAGTTCATTGAGTTGGCCGTAAACATACCTGAACAAGAACCACAGGTTGGACATGCAGAACGTTCGTATGCTTTGACTTCTTCGTCTGTGTAGTTGTCATCTGCCGCCACAATCATCGCATCAACAAGGTCAATTGCCTGTTCATTGCCACGAATTTGCACTTTACCCGCTTCCATCGGGCCGCCTGAAACAAACACCACAGGAATGTTCAAACGCATGGCTGCCATGAGCATGCCCGGGGTGATTTTGTCACAGTTTGAAATACACACCATCGCATCTGCACAGTGTGCATTAACCATGTATTCAACCGAGTCAGCAATCAGGTCACGTGAAGGCAATGAGTACAGCATGCCGTCATGACCCATCGCGATGCCATCATCGACAGCAATGGTATTGAATTCTTTTGCTACGCCGCCTGCTTGTTCAATTTGACGTGCAACCAGCTGACCCAGGTCTTTTAGATGGACATGACCCGGTACAAATTGCGTGAATGAGTTAACGACCGCAATAATCGGCTTACCGAAATCTTCGTCTTTCATTCCGGTAGCACGCCATAAACCGCGCGCGCCAGCCATATTTCTTCCGTGTGTCGATGTTTTTGAACGATAGTCAGGCATTTTATATTTCCAACAAAGTTTGAGCTTGAAATGAACCGGGCAGATCCACTCTGGCTAAATCATACTGACAATGAGCTTAAATCAGTTGCATTTTAGACCTATCATACTACAAGTCCTTGTTTTACAAGATGACCTTTTGGTTGTAGATGCAGGCAAAAATATCTATAGAGAGATTATGATGATCTGGCGATAAAAATTTCTTGATGAAATCTACTATACCGCCATCATCGTCAGGACAATACAAAACTTTCATGAATAATTTTTACAATTTGCATGAGTTTTTTTTATATAAAAATTCCACCGAAATTCAAGCACTCAGCAAGCTTCTTGGATAAGTTTTTGCAACGATTAGGCTGAAATTTGGCTTTTGGCTTATAATAGCTTTTAAGTTTATTTGGAATTTCATGTGTGAAGATCATATTTGCAGGCACACCAGAATTTGCAGCGACTGCATTGGCTACGCTACTCAAAACCGAGCATGAAATTGTGGCGGTCTATACCCAGCCTGACCGCAAAGCCGGACGCGGGCAAAAACTCACGGCATCTGCAGTCAAGCAGTTGGCGCTAGAACACAATATTCCGGTCTATCAGCCTTTGCACTTCAAGTCATCGACTGAAGAAGGTCTGGCAGCGCAAGCAGAACTCAAAGCCTTAAATGCAGATGTGATGGTGGTGGCGGCCTATGGCCTGATTCTGCCACAAGTGGTTCTGGATACACCCAAATATGGCTGTCTAAATATTCATGGTTCATTACTTCCGCGCTGGCGCGGTGCAGCACCGATTCAACGTGCCATTGCCACCGGCGATACCGAGACTGGTGTAACCATCATGAAAATGGCAGCAGGCTTGGACACAGGCGATATGATGCTGAAAACCATCTGCCCAATTGAAGCGACAGATACCTCTGCAACCTTACACGACAAACTTGCTGTTAAAGGTGCTGAAGCTACCGTTCAGGTACTTGAGTCTGAAGAAAGCTTACAAAAATATTTGGCTGAACGTGAAGTGCAAGACGAAGCACTTACGGTTTACGCACATAAACTTTCAAAAGCGGAAGCACAAATCAACTGGAGCCAGCCTGCGGCAGAGATTGACCGGAATATTCGCGCCTTTAATCCCTGGCCGGTGGCCTTTACCCCGCTGGATGACAGTAACAATTTACGCATCTGGAATTCATCACTTTCTACCCAGCAGGCAACCGCTGCAGTGGCAGGTGAAGTAATTGCTCTGGATAAAGACGGCGTACATGTGATGTGTGGTGATCAGAACGCCATTTGCATCACCAATCTGCAATGGCCAGGTGGCAAAGCCCTGAATGCTGTTCAAATTAATCAAACTCAAAAACTATCGGTAGGATATAAATTCGCATGAGCCAAATTCAATCATCAGCTAAAAACTTGAATTTGCGCGCGCAAGTTGTAAAAACGCTATTGGCTGTACAAAACGGCCAATCACTTGCTTCTGTACTCAACCAACATATCAATATTGTGTCTGAACGTGACCGTGGCTTGTATCACGAGTTAACTTTGGGCTGTTTACGTCAGTGGCATGGCCTGAAAGCCATTACCCTGCCACTGTTAACCAAACCTCTCGATAATCAGGCCTTGGAAAGCTGCTTATATTTAGGTTTATACCAGATTCTATGTACCCGTATTCCGGCGCATGCTGCGATTTCAGAAACGGTGACAGCAGCCAAACAGCTGGGATTCGAACCTTTAAGTGGTCTGGTCAATGCGGTGCTGCGTCGTGTTTCACGTGAAACAGAAGAATTTGATCTGGCTTTAAATCAGGCGCATGGCCTGCCAAGCTGGTTATTTAAGCGTTTAAAGAAAGACTGGCCGGAACAGCTGGCTGAACTGTCGCATGAGTTAAAACAGATTGCGCCGTTGACCTTGCGTGTCAATGTCAATCAGGTCAGCCGTGATGAATATCTGGAAATTCTGGAAGAAGAAGGTTATGAAGCACGCGCCTGTACCCTGTCTGAAGTCGGCATTGTGCTGGAACAAAACGTGCATATTCCGAACCTGCCAGGCTATGAAGCCGGCGGTTTCTCGGTTCAGGATGAACACGCACAGCTTTGCGCAACTTTAGTGCCTGATCTTGAAGGCAAGGTCGTGGTCGATGCCTGCGCTGCGCCGGGTGGGAAAACTGCGCATATTCTGGAAAAATACAGCCCGAAAAAGCTGTATGCAATTGATCAGGACGCCAAACGTTTAGTGCGTGTGGCAGAAAATCTGGAACGCCTACTGTTAACAGAATATGCCGAAGTTGAAATTATTGCAGCCGATGCCATCAACTGGACAGCGCCTGAACCAGTCGACTGTATCGTACTGGATGCGCCATGTTCTGCGATTGGTGTGATTCGTCGTCATCCGGATATTCGCTTGCTGCGTCATTCCACAGATATTCCGCAAACCGTCGCGCTGCAAAAGCAGATTCTGGAAAATATGTGGCAGCAGCTGAAAGTTGGCGGCAGCTTGCTGTACATCACCTGTTCGATTCTAAAAGCGGAAAATGAACAGCAGATGGTCGAGTTCTTTGCCCAGCATAGCGATGCCAAAGAAATCAAGATTGAAGCCGATTGGGGCATCGAACAGATACATGGTCGTCAGTTGTTACCGAAAGCAGATCAAGGCGATGGCTTCTTCTATTGTCGTATTGAAAAGATCGCATAAATCATCATTTTTAAAGTCGGAAAAGGTAGCTTCGGCTGCCTTTTTTATTGCATGCTTTATTGCATGGCCGACTTGTAACAGGACTTACTGAATAAACTTAAAGATCACCAGACTGGTTGCCAGTGCAGCCATGCCACTCACCAGTCCATAGACGGTTTCATGTCCTTCGGCATAACGTTTTGCCGTCGGCAATAACTCATCCAGTGCCAGATAGACCATCACCCCGCCAATCAGGCCAAACACCAGACCATATACCGTATCGCTCATATAAGGCGCCAGAATAAAATAACCCAAGGCGGCACCCAAAGGTTCAGCCAGTCCCGACACCAGACTGGCCCAGAGCGCATAATCTTTGCGTCCGGTCGCCATATACACTGGCAAGGCAATTGCCACACCTTCCGGGATATTATGAATCGCAATTGCCACCGCCAAAGGCGCACCCAAGGCAGGACTTTCCAGCGTGGCAAAAAAGGTCGCCAGACCTTCTGGCAGGTTATGTGCGCTAATGGCGAATAAAGTCAGCATGCCGGTACGCAATAGTTGCGGTGAACTGACGCCCTCACTGGCATGCGTTTCAACAGTTTCATGCGGATTCGGCACAAAATGATCCAGCAATAACACCAGAATCACGCCCAACAAAAATGCAAAGGTGCCAAAGGCAAAACCGGTTTTTTCATCAAAAGCCAGACTAAAGGAGGCAATCGATTTATTCAGAATTTCGGTTAAAGAAACATAGATCATGGCGCCCGCGGCAAAGGCCAGACCAAAGGCCAGCAGACGGAAATTGGGTTTTTTTAAGAAGAGTATCAGTCCCCCACCCAACACGGTGGCAAGCCCAGCGAAGAAGGTCACGGCAAAGGCTGTATAGACTTGTCCATCTGAAACGGAAATCATGCCAAATCGTCAGCCATTAAAAAAGTCATTATCACCATAGATGATAATGACTTTCGTTTATAGTAAAACAGTAGGTTTATGTGAAGATTTTTAGTCTTCTGGTTCTTCCGGATTTTTTGCCAGATGAATCACGGACAGTACCAGACCCCCCCACAATAAAACGATAGAGATGATCATCATCACCAGTGCAGATGTATTCATAGTCGCTCTCCTAGCTATGACGGTCTTTGACCAGACTAAACAGAATGGCGCCCAGAATAAAGAATGCCATGACACCTCCACCTACCATCCACAGGGTGCTGGCAGCATAGCCACCATAACCTTCTGCCATGATCGATTTCAGGGTCAGACCCAATGCCATTAATAAGGACAACGGCGTGATGACGGTCAGCATGAAGTTCCAGCTGCGACCAAGTTTCACGCTGGCAAACTGATTCACATGGCCTTCCAGCTGCTTCATCAATGGACGACGGAACCACGACAACAGAATAATGGAGATCAAACCACCACCGACAATACCGATATTATTGGCAAAGTAGTCAATAATGTCGACAAAGGTAATCGCACTATGGGTCGAGAACATCAAGGTAGAAATCACCGCTGAACCACCGGCAATAATCGTGACTGACTTGTTCTTCGACCAGCCCAGTTTGTCCTGGAATGCGGCAATCGGAACTTGCAGGATACTGACCATCGAGGTAATACCGGCAACGGTCAATGAAGCAAAGAATAGGAAGCCAAACAGGTCACCGCCTGCACCTAAACTGGAAATGATTTTCGGGAAAGCAATAAAGGCCAGACCAATACCGCCAGATACGACATCTTCAACATTTGCACCTGCGCTGAAGGCCATAAAACCAAGCGCTGCAAATACACCAATACCCGCCAGAATTTCAAAGGATGAGTTGGCCAGTGCTACCACGATCCCAGAACCGGTCAAGTTGGTTTTGCGTTTCAAATAAGAGGCATAGGTCAACATAATCCCGAAGCCCACCGACAGTGAGAAGAAGATATGACCAAATGCGGCCAGCCAGACTTTATAGTTACTCATGGCCTCCCAGTTCGGCGTAAAGAAAGCATTCAAGCCGTCGACTGCACCCGGTAAGCGTACCGCCTGAATCACCAGAATAGAAAATAAAATTACCAGAAGTGGCATAAAGATTTTATTCGCCAGTTCCACCCCACGGCGTACCCCACCGTAAAGAATCAGCATCACCGCAGCCCAAACAACCACCAGACCGAAAAACAGGACAGGAACAAAACCTAAACTTAAACCTTCACCATTTTGCAGATAAGTGTTAAAGAAAAAGTCCTGGGTATCTGTGCCCCACTGCTGCCCAAAGGAATAGAACATATAACTGCCGGCCCAAGACAAGACGCTGGCATAGTAAATCCCGATGATCAGGGTCACCATCACCTGCCACCAACCCAAGGATTCGGCATTCATGAGTTTTTTATAGGCCATGGGTGGTGCTTTACGGAACTTGTGTCCGACCGCATAGTCTAAAAACAATAAAGGCAAACCTGCTGCAAAAATCGCAATCAGGTAAGGGATCAGGAATGCCCCACCCCCATTTTCATAAGCCACATAAGGGAAACGCCAGATATTTCCCAAGCCAACGGCGGAACCAATGGCTGCAATAATGAATCCTGATCGTGCAGACCAATTCTCACGAGTTTCTGTCATAGAACACCTAAACTTTAAACCCCTTCAGATGCTGCTTGTTATGGTTATAGCGCAAGCAAATAAAGAAGCATTTCAATTATTTTGGGTGTTTGGATTAGAGCTGCACCTTTTGGGCGTCGAATTCTAATGTACAAACAGGTCAGCAGGTCTTACATCTTGCTTAAAGTCTGATCGAAAAGCTGACCTTGTAGATGGTTCAACAATACTGACTTTTTTAAATTTTTTCTGTAAATTCTGCTGAAAATATTCGTTATTTATAATCTATTCGAATTAAGCGTTCAATAATTCAACGAAACCTACCTGATTTTACAGGTTATATATTGACAAACTTTTTGGAATATATCTTTCTTAAGTTTGACTACAGAACCGTAGTCAAGCAAAGCTCATGCTGCGATCATCCAAATCGCCTTATATTTATAGAAGAATTAAAGTCAAAGGCTTATCGCGATGTGAGCCACTCTATAGCTGAAATGCGCGGAGCAGAGATCTGATCGCCCTGCTCCACGTGCATTTTTGACATCTAAAAATGGACTGCAATACCCCGGTCTGACCTGCAGCAAATCCATCACGGGATCTGAGCGATTGATGTCATTTACTTAAGATTTAATCACCAGCATCCGTTCTTCCTGCATATCGCGAATGGCAGATTGAATCCCTTCACGGCCTAAACCTGAATCCTTCACCCCACCATAGGGCATGTTGTCCACCCGGAAAGATGGAATGTCATTGATAATGACCCCGCCGACATGCAGATGATCCCAGGCATACAGCATCTTGTTCAAGTTCTGGGTATAAACTCCGGCCTGCAAGCCAAAACGGCTACGATTGATACAGGCAATCCCTGCTTCAAAATCAGGATAAGGTTCAATCATCGCCACCGGACCAAAGACTTCATCACGGTAAATTTCCAGATTATGATCCACGTTTTCCAATAAAGTCGGTGCGAACATCACTCCATCCAGCTCACCACCTACCAGAATTCTGGCATCCTTTTTCAGTGCTTTTTCCAGCCATTTTTTCAGGCGTTTGGCTTCTGCTTCCTTGATCATCGGCCCCACCAAAGTTGTGCTCAGATTTGGATCGGTGGCTTTCAGATGTTTGAGTTTTGCAAGCAGTTTATCTCTGACTTCGGCATAAATATCCTGATGCACCAGAATGCGCTGCACACTGATACAGACCTGCCCGGCATGACCATAAGCACCGCCAACCAGACGGGTAATCAAGGCATCATTAATTTCGGTATCCGGCTCGATCATCACTGCGGCATTACCGCCCAGCTCCAGAACCACTTTTTTGCGGCCAGCTCGCGCTTTCATATCCCAACCCACCACATCGGAACCGGTAAAACTGAGTAATTTAAAACGGTCATCGGTGACCAGCACATCGGCCAGCTCGCGCGGACAGGGTAAAACTGAAAATGCGCCTTTCGGCAAATCGGTTTCCGCCAGAATCTCGGCAATTTTCAAGGCAGAAATCGGCGTCAGACTGGCGGGTTTCAACACGAAAGGACAACCGGCAGCAATTGCCGGTGCAATTTTGTGGGCGGTCAGATTTAAGGGAAAATTAAAAGGGCTGATTAAAGACACTGCGCCAATCGGCACCTGCTTAACCATACCCTGATACCCCGATGCTGCCGCGGTTACAGCCAAAGGCAGCATACGTCCCTGATCAATTTGAGTCACGGCATCTGCGGCAATTTGAAAGGTATTAATCAGACGCTCGACTTCGGCTTCTGCCGCTTTGCGCGGTTTACCGCCTTCTGCAATCAGAATTTCAGTCAGTTCTTCACGAATTTCATGAAAACGGCGCACACAATGCAGTAGAATTTTCTGTTTTTGAAAGGGTTCTAAAGCCGCCATCTCTGCCTCGGTGTCTAGGGCAGACTGGATGGCCTGCTCCAGACTTTTGGCATCGGCCAAAGCGACACGTGCATAGAGTGCTTGCGTATATTTATGTTTAACCTCTAGCCATTCTCCGGTCTGAACCGCCTGACCAGCCACATAGAATGAATAGTCTTTACACTGTTGTACTGCTGTAGATCGCATTTTTTAGTCCTTCAAAATCTCAGGATATACATTTTTGAAATTCTCTATATCATGCACTTGCTGATAAATATTAAGAAGATGTTTTTAAGTAACCAGACACGCTCAATTTTAATAAAGCTTTAGGGACTCACTGTCATGCAGACAAAAATACTCGCCACATTATTCTTCAGTTTTGGATTAAGCACGCTCAGTCATGCAGATTTCATCGGGGCAAAAGCCGATCTCAGCTACTGGAATTTTAACGGTTATAGCGAAAATAGCAGTATGAAACATGATCTGGATCGACAAGGTACGGCGCAGCTGTCCGTGGCTTTTGAACATCCAGTGCCACTGTTGCCAAATGCCAAAATCAAATACGTCAATCTGGACAGCAACAGCGAACAAAGCACTCCGATCAATGCCTCAGAAATCAAACTGAAGAATATTGACTATATTCTGTATTACGAATTGCTGGATACCGTGGTACATGCCGATATAGGCGCAGGCTTAAGCAATCTGGAGGGTACGGTAAAAAACCTGAATACCGGGGCTTTCACACAATACGATCTGGATGAATACACTCCACTGCTCTATGCAACTGCAGGGGTTAAATTGCCATTTACCGGACTGAGTGCCAAAGCAGAAGCCGTTTACAGTCATGGCAGCGATAGCAAAAAGACCGATGTACAGGCTGAGTTACAATATGATTTTATTGATAATCTGCTGGTCGATGTCGGTGCCAAAATCGGTTATCGCATAATGAAGGTAGATTTTGAACAGGAGCAACGTCCAGATTTACAGCTGGAATTTAAAGGCCCGTATATTGGCTTAGATGTACATTTTTGATGCCAAGAATTCAGCAGCTGGTCGTGCTCAATTTCTCTGCGTTCATGTAAGTCAAAGCGTACAACAATAAGCGCAATCTGCTGCTGGTACAAAATCTGCTTGTGTATTACTTTAGACACATAGAGAGCAGGATGCTCCGAAAACCTAAAAACAACAAGAATAAGCAAGCATCAGGACGTGAGGTACGACAGGAGTTATACCTAAATCACGAGATACGGAAAAAGCCCCAACAGGATGTTGGGGCTTTTTTTCTGCTATTTCTTTTTCTGTGCATTGCTTTATTTATCATTGCTTAACAGTTCCGAGTTAAAACTCCAACATTGTAAAAATCGGCTTGTTGTTAAGCTAAAAATCCTCACATTTTTTGGGAACAGCAATCATGGTAAAAAAGGTCCTCTTTATTACATCCAATCAAGGTATTGAACATGATGAACTGACTGAGCCTTTAAATTTTTTAAAGTCCAAAGGTTTTGAAGTGATTCATGCTGCAGAAAAAAATGAAGATGTAGCCACTGTCAAAGGTGATACCAAAGCTGCTACCCAATATACGCCTGATACCAGTTTCGACCATGTCGACCTGAATGATTATGATCTGTTGGTGATTCCAGGTGGTACAGTCAACGCAGATACTTTAAGAATTAATCAGGATGCCCAGAAAATTATTCAGCACTTTGCCGACAATCACAAACCGATTGCGGCGATTTGTCACGGGCCATGGGCCTTAATTGATGCAGATCGAATTAAAGACAAGAATCTGACCTCGTATAAAAGCATCAAGCTGGATCTGGAAAATGCCGGCGGAAAATGGGTCGATGAAGAAGTGCATCGCTGTAATACCGGCGACTGGGTACTGATTACTTCACGGAATCCGGATGATCTTCCGGCCTTTAATGAAGCCATTTTAAAAGAACTTGAAGGCGATGCTTCCTAAGTTCCTACCATAAAAAGAACCTCATGATTGAGGTTCTTTTTAAATTTAGATACCACCGGCCAGACTTTTCAGATAAGCCACAACATCTTTATTGCCGGCCATTTCTGCCAGTTCTAAAGCAGTATTAGGACTGCGATGGGCAATATCTGCACCTTTGCTAACCAGAAGCTTGACTACGTCTAGATGATCATTTTCAGCAGCGGCCTGTAAAGCGCTGTAGCCTTCGTCATCGGCAGAGTTGACGTCCAGACCTTCTTGCAAGCCCTGCTCGACCTGTTCGATGTCGCCTAAAGATGCCCAGTACACCAGTTCAGGAAGATGCAGTTCATCATCATCTTCAGGGATTGGGGAGAATGAGTTGAGTTTCATAATTTTTTTCCTACATCTAATAAAAAAGATTTTAAGCTAATTCTTGAGCAATATATTCAATCTCATCGGCTTCAAACTCTGATATTTGTTTAGTTTCTACACCAAATTTATATCGAGGATGACCTTTAAAACAATATATTGGATTAGATTCTCTTAAATAGCGTATTTGATCAAAATCTTCTTTACTTAACCAAACTGAAACAGTGCTTCCCCCTGAGCGTCTAATGCCCACAAGATTACTATTTGGGTAAAATTTATAAACGCTACCTTTAATCTCCCGATATGATCCTAAATAATATTCATCTTTTATTGAGGTCAAATAATCTTTTGTATTCGAGTCAAACGCAGCTATAGTTTCACGGCCTAAGAGTGGTGAACCAATACTTATTCCTTCTACTCCTCCTATTGTATCTATTCTATTTACTATATTCGCAACTTCAGTATGAATAGCACCTATAAAAATTTTCTTGTTATCATCTTTTTCATTGTTTAGTCTTTCTATTAAATCACCCGTGTAATATCCAACAATTCCAGAAATAACATAATCGAAAGCCTTTCTTAAAGCCTCATTTATATTAGGATCAGCAATTAATGGGACTAGTGCAAATAAATCAGATCCTTTTTTTCGTGCACCAAGTTGGAGAGCTAACTTTTCCCTAATTTCTCTTTTAGGATATGACCCCTTATATAATCTATTCTCTTGGGCTAAATGGGCTTTATGAATTATTCTTTGTATTGCTAGCAAACATTCTGATAAATCATAAATACTTACTCCATGCTGATCTAGATCATCACCAGTAAATTTTATACTTAATAAACTTCTTTCAAATTTCTCTTTAGAATACCAATCCATTATTTTCTTATCCCCCCTTTTAATGTCGATTATTTAATAATCAGCAATATAACATTAGAAAATTCATAAATATAATCAAAAAAGCCCCCTTTCGGAGGCTTCTTATTTGATCCTTAGCTTTAAGCTTTAGACACTGCGGGTTCAATTGAACCAATCTTTTCAGACTCATTGTCATGCATGATCAAGGCAACCGCAATTGCAGTAATCAGCACCGGTAAACCGACTGCCATAAAGTTAAAGTAAGCAGGCAGGTTCATACCCAGTAAGCCACCGATCAGGATTGGCCCTACAATCGCACCCATACGACCAATCGCAGAAGACCAGCCAATACCTGTCGAACGTACCGCAAGTGGGTAGAACTGCGCAACATAGCTATATAGCAACATTTGCGAACCAATCGACGCTGCACCCGCCAAGAACACCAAGATATAAAGCAGGAACGAATTCGACTGGAAGCCCATCAGGCTCATCACAATCGCACCCATAATACCGAGGAACATCAGCACCGGTTTCAGGTGGAAACGATCCGCCAGAATACCACCACCGACAATACCTACAACCGCACCCACGTTCATCACCATCATGAACATCAGACTGTTGTCCATCGAGTAGCCCGCTGCCATCATCAACTTCGGTAACCAGCTACTTAAAGCATACATGGTTAACAGACAAGTGAAGAACGCGACCCAGAACAATAAGGTATTGACCGCACGGCCACGACGGAACAAGCTCACCACGTTCGCTGCTTCAGGCACATTTTCCTGTGGCAGGGTAAGCGTTGTATTCTCGGTAACCGTTAGATTTGGTGCCAGACGACGTACGATTTGACGTGCTTCAGCCTGCTTGTTTTGCTTCACAATAAATGCCAGCGATTCAGGCAAAAATTTCCAGATCACTGGTAATAAAAATAATGGAATACCCGCGATAAAGAACATGATTTCCCAACCAAAACTTGGGGTAAACCATGAACCCAACAACGCAGCCATTACACCACCGACGGCATAACCACTAAACATGGTGGTTACCAAGGTACTGCGCATTTTTTGTGGCGCATATTCCGAAGTCAATGCCACCAGATTCGGCATGACCCCACCAATACCCAGACCGGCAAGAAAACGTAAAATACCGAATTCGGTTGGATTTGAGGCAAAGCCACCCGCAAAAGTTAAACCACTGAATAATACAATACAGATCATGATCACTTTCTTACGACCGATCTTGTCCGCGAGGGAACCGAAGATCATCGCACCAAACATCATGCCAGCCAGTGCGGTACTTGCAAGCATGCCCGCTTGCACTGCACTTAAGCCCCAGTCTTGCATCAGTAAGGGTAAAACCACACCATTGATTGCTAAATCGTAGCCATCAAATAAGATAATGAGTAAACACCAAGCAACTACATTGAAGTGGAAAGGCGTGAATTTCGCATTATCGACTACAGAATTTACATCTATTTTTTCCGTTGTCATCGTTCTCATCTCCCATGAGTACTTGTCCATAACATCTTTGTTGAAGATTGAAGGCAATCTTCAATGTCAGGCAATATACGCAAGCGGGATTTAAGGCACAATAAGACTAATTGATATTCTGCTATGACAAATGTAATGCCATTTATTTGCGTGATATGTCACATTATTATTAAAATTAAATTTTAAGCCATTAATAATAATGACTTTAATTTAAGCAGAATTTGTAGATTTTTTAGCTCAATCACTTTTTTTGAGTGGTTTTATTTCATACTAAAGATATAAAAAACCCCTTCAGACAAAGGGGTTTTTTAAACTGAATGAATCTATGAGGATCGTTTAAATTTTGGCTGCTTTTAATTGTTTCACCTGAACGCGACCGGGTTGTGGTTGACGAATCATTGAAATAGCGATGATACCAATAATACCCGGCATGGCAACCGCGATGAAATTCCATTTATGTGGTAATTCCATACCCAGCAGCATACCAATCACAATTGGACCCACAATTGCACCTGTACGCCCCACAGCAGAAGCCCAACCAATACCGGTAGAACGTACTGCAACAGGATAGTATTGAGCAACATAGCTATATAACAAGATACTGGTACCAATAGATGAAGCACCTGCTAAACTGACAAGTAAATAAATAACAGGTGTTGGAGAGTTAAAGCCTAAACCAACCAGAGACAGTACACCCACAGTTAACATACTAATAAGAACAGGTTTAAAGTCAAAACGGTCTGCCAGAATACCACCACTAATGGTTCCGATCACGGCACCAATATTCAGTGCTAATAAGAACATTAAACTGCTGCCTAAAGAATATCCCGCAGCCATCATGAGTTTTGGCAGCCAACTTCCAAGTGCATAAAGCATGAGCAAGCACATAAAGAAAGCAATCCAGAATAAGAATGTTCCCATTGCACGATTTTCTGTAAATAACGCTTTTACTGATGCACTTTGTGTCTGATCGCCTGTGGCTAGAACCAGTTCAGTGTCTGCTCGTACGTCTGCAGTTGGCTCAACTCGTTTTATAAAATGACGTGCCTCATTCATTTTTTGTTCTTTAACCAAGAAAGTTAGAGACTCAGGTAAGAACTTCCAAAACAATGGAACAAAAAGTAAGGGAATACCTGCAATGAAGAACATAATTTCCCAACCAAAACTTGGAGTAAACCATGTACCACATAATGCAGCCATAATCCCACCTACGGCATAACCACTAAACATGGTGGTTACAAGTGTACTTTTTAAACGTTTAGGTGCATATTCAGAGGTTAAAGCAACCAGGTTAGGTAATACCCCGCCTATGCCCAAGCCGGCAATAAAACGTAAAATACCAAACTCTGTTGGAGTGGTGGTAAATCCACCCAAAAATGTAAAAGCACTAAATAAAGTGACACAAATTAAAATCACTTTTTTACGACCGATTTTGTCTGCAAGCATCCCAAACAGCATGGCACCAAACATCATGCCGGCTAGTGCTGTACTGGCAAGCATGCCTGCTTCAACAGCACTCATGCCCCACTCCTGCATCAGTAGAGGCAGAACGACACCGTTAATTGCTAAATCATACCCGTCAAATAGAACAATAAACAAACACCACAATACAATGCTTAAGTGAAATTTATTGAATTTTGCCTGATCAATCACATCATTCACACTAACCGTATTTGCTGCCATTTTCGTGTTTTCTACCATTTTTACTCACCTCCTGTGAGTTATTATTCGTTGTTTTCAGCACGACACATGCCACTAACTCTTATTTATTATTTTTAATGATTCTTATCGCCATGTTCGTGCAACAACTTAGTTCAACACAGCTAATTTTCAGGCAATATGCGACTAAAGTCTTAAGCTTTGCTCAAAATTCTAAACCCATGCGTCCAGTTTTTAATGATTTCTTAACAATTCAAGCTACTTCTTCGATATAAAAATCCCTGAGTTCTCAGACTCAGGGAACGTTTTAAAATTGAGAAAAAACTGAAATTAATATAATGCTTGAGCTAATCGGATTTGAATAATTTCATTATCATCTGCCAGATTTCGATTACGACCACTTGAACCGGGAAAGTTATTGTCATTCAAGACGGTAATTAAATCAGGCCCTTCAATAATAATGTCTTCAATGGTCTGAAATGGAAAACCAAAGCGCTGACCGGTGGCAAGATCTCCCGGACGTACCGGACCATAAAGTAAATCTGGATTGGCCAGATCCATTAAATTAACCAGTTCTTCACGTGCGACAGACTCACCGGACTGATTCAATCTGACCTTGATTAATTTTTTATAGCCGCCCAGATTATTTTCACTGTCATCACGTTCAATAATCACACCTTCTTTGGCACTAAATAACTGAAAATCACCAATTGCAGAGGCTTTCGAAGCCAACTCAAAATAATAGAAATTTCTAGTATAAACTTTCTTTTCCAGATCAAATTCTGAAATGATTAGTTGTGGCGTCGTGGCATTTAATAAAGGTTTTTCAAGTAAAGGATATAAATAGCGACCATTGGGGGAAATTGCCATACCTTCAAAGCCCCCACTCCGCTGTACCAAAGGTTCAATATAACCGGTAGTCCCCTTGTTTAGCTGATTTTGTGGAGATCTGAGTTCAGTTCCAGCTTCTAATGGATCAGCTAAAGCAATCGGCGGGCTTTTTAATATTCCATCTGCACTAAAATGTAATAAATAAGGGCCAAATTCATCTCCAATCCAGATATCGCCATTGGGCGCGCGCTGCATAGATTCCGGATCAAAGTCAGCACCTGTCAATAAACGCTCTTGAGTATTCTGATGGACAATTTCAAAAGGAATCAGTTTGTTCGGATCACGAAGCTGAATATAAGATAAATGTTTGACAGTTGCTGTACCGCCCGCCTTGGTTCTGAAATCGCTAGAAAGATGATGCAAACGCAATAAATAATCAGAAGAATTATCCTGCGAGCCAAAGCCATTATCCGACATCACCAGATAAGTTCCATCCGGCTGCTTTAATGCAGCAGAAAAACCCTGTACAGGCTGGCCTGAAAATGGAGGAAAAATACCATTTGCTCCACGTACATCTCGTCCTGAATCAGAGCCTTCTGCATAGGTCTCTACATCCAGTTTGGCAAAAGACACCAAAGTTGGTTCAGTTACGCTTTCGATGGGCTGAAGGGTTTTATCATCGGATTCATTGCATGCCGTCAGAGCGAATACAGAGACCGCCAGCAAACTTAAAGAAATTTTTCTCATACGTCTATTCATCTTTTTATAAAGTCGACGTCTTATTTAATACAGTGTGAATGACAGGACAGTTGCGATGAGATGAAGTTTTAAGGACAGTTTTATCTTAATAATTATAAACCCCACGCACAAAAAAACACCCCCAACTGTTAAATTGGGGGTGTTTCGAATAATGAGCTGGCGATGACTTACTCTCACATGGGTAACCCCACACTACCATCAGCGCAAAGAGGTTTCACTTCTG
>NZ_VOYB01000021.1:0-40011 GCF_013420445.1 Acinetobacter sp. YH01006
ACCCATTCGTCCAGGTAACAGATCTTTAATCTGTTCCCACTGCTCATCTTTTAATGCATAGCGTTTAGTCATAAAAGTATAATGGGGACAAGGCGGTTTTCCTCAAGCTAATTGATGACACGCCCTAGGTTAAAAGGTATTTATTTTCTAAGCTCTAGCACTCATTTATGATTAAAAAAATTGTCTTAAGCCTATGTCTCTGTGTTTCTCATGTGGCTTTTGCTCAACAGATCGCCCTCAGTTTCGATGATGGACTAGACCCAGCCAATAACCCAGATGCTTGTCATATCAATAATGACATTCTAAATACCCTAAAACAAAAGCGAATTTTGGCTATTGTCTATCCAAGCGTCAGTAAAATTAGCACAGAAAAAGGGTTGCAGATGATTTCAGAGTGGGGGAAACAGGGGCATCGAATAGGCAATCATGGAAATTTACATCTTAACCTAAATAAAGATGACATTAGCTTGAAAAATTATTTAAAAGACATAGAGCAAGGACATCAAATATTTTCTACATTACCCGGATTTGTACCACGTTACCGATTTCCATTTCTTAAAGAGGGAAATACGCTAGAAAAAAGGGAAGGAGTACGACAATGGCTGGTAACCCATCATTATCAATCGGGAACTGTTAGCATCGATGCGAGTGATTGGTATTACAATCAACTGTTTTTGCAGTATCAGCAAGCACAAAATCAAGAAAACCTGAATAAATTAAAACAAGCCTATCTGTTTCATTTGCTTGATCGAGCACAGTATTACGATAATTTAGCACAACAAACATTAGGACGTTCCCCCAAGCATGTGCTTTTACTTCATGTAAGAGCCATTAATGCGGCTTGGCTAGAAGACATTATTGATTTGTTTAAGCAACAGGGCTGGAAATTTGTTGATAGTGATAGCGCTTATCAGGATTCAATTTATAAAATTCAGCCACAAACTCTACCTGCGGGTGAAAGTATTTTATGGAATATTGCACAAATTTATGGGCTCGAGTCATTTATCCAGCTGAAGATGCCCCCTATGAATATCCAAATTTGAAAAAATTTGGTTTAAGTGTGGCGCCTTAGATACGGCTATTTCACTTTAGAAAATCACGAGGTGTATGCTATAGACAGTAAGAGTTAGATAGTATTTAGGCTGTAACCAATATGATTAAGTGTCGCTACGTTTTCTAAATACCTGAATAATCATCATCGAACATGACACAGCATATGTCTTGTGATGAAATTATTTTTCTAGGAGCTGAATCAACTGTTGCACACCGTCAGTAGCCGTTTGGGTGATCTTGTGAAATTGTACCGGCAATTGTTGTTGGTCTGCTCTGGGGTCAATATAATAGGCCTGGCAAGATACCGGAATGTCATGAATCAATCCCGCCACTGGATAAACTTGCAGACTGGTGCCAATCACCACAAAAATATCGGCATCTTGTACACAATTTTGGGCTTCTGCATAGGCAGGAACGGCTTCGCCAAACCAGACCACGTGTGGACGCAGTGGATAACCTGCTGTGCAAAAGTGCTTGTTTAAATCTAATTCAGTTTCTTCAACCGGATAGAATTCGGTCGTACTTTGTGCATCTGGACCTGAGGTTTTAGCCAGTCGGATATTGCCATGAAGATGAATCACTTTGCTGCTGCCGGCACGTTCATGCAGATCATCGATATTCTGGGTAATGACATGCACATCATAATCTTGTTGCAGTTGCGCAATCTGGAGATGTGCAGTATTTGGCTCTGCCTCCAGAATATTTTTTCGGCGTGCATTGTAAAAGCGCTGTACCAGTTGCGGATCTCTGGCCCAGGCCTGCGGAGTGGCGACATCTTCAATCCGATACTGTTCCCAAAGACCATCGCTGTCACGGAAGGTATTGATGCCACTTTCTGCGCTCATACCCGCACCTGAAAAGACCACCAGTTTTTTCATTATTTTTCTCCTGAATATTTAAACTGCCGAAGTACTCGATTGTGAATTCTCTTTCAAGAAGACACCGAGTTCTCTGGAAAATTTTAGCGGTTCAGTCAGCAAGGGCGTATGACCGGATTTTTTAAAAATCACCTGTTTGGCTTGAGGCAGGCTTTCTGCAATCAGACGCTGTCCTTCAAAAGGATAGAGCCGGGATTGCGCGCCGCTAAAGAAAGTCACCGGACATTGAAGTTTGGTTAATACTTCACGGTAATCTTCTCGATGATACAGATAATTGTTGATATACCAGGCCATGTAGTCCACACGGCTGGATGGCAGTAATAAACTTTGAAAGCGAGGTTGATGCAGTAAAAACTCAAATGCTTTAAGACTATAGGGATGACTGTTTTGCAGCTGGATAAAGCGCAGCCATAATGCGCCAATCTGTTGGCGTACTGTTTGATCTAGATCGCGAATAAATTGAATTTGCGGATGTGCAGCGAGGAGAACAGACAGTTGCTGCAAAATCTCCCTAAATTCGTCATGTTTTGGTCCAAACAGACCAAAAGCCCAAGTATCATCTACCGGTATTTTGGGTGTCTGATCAATATGCAAATAAGCCGTGATCCGTTTAGCGAAATGATCAGAGTGCAGACCATGCATAAGTGTGGTTGCCCCCATAGAGTAGGCAATGACTATGACTCGATCGAACTTGAGCTGATCTACCACTGAGCGCACATCCTGCCAATGACAGTTAATTGCATCCAGATTTGCTGGAATTTTACAGTCTTTGGATGCACCGAAACCACGCCATTCTGGAATAATAAAACGAAACCTGTTTTTATGCGGATATAAAAAGGCCGCCCATTGCCAGCTCAACATGCCCAGACCAGACAACACTAAAACTGGTTGACCCTGACCGTATTCACGTACAAACAGCTGTTCGCCGTCTGGCATGCGATAAAAGGGCATGAATATTCTCCTTATTTTTATCCCGATCGTTTATTTAAACTGTTTGAGTCGCGGAATAACGGTTTCCAGCCAGTGAATCCAGCCAAGTTCTTGATCAATGCCGAGTTGTAAAATCATTTTATGAATATACAGGGTGCGATCATTTTCATTAGCTTGGGCAAAGTCTTTGGCAAAAATTTGCTGATAGGTGTTGAGTTTTTCTTTGTGCAGGACTAAATGCCGTTCCAGTTCCGCTAATGTGTTGTTGCCACCAAGCTGCGCTTCGGCACGTAAGCGTACCATCAATTCTTCGCGCAACTGTGCCGGTGGACTTTGCTGTATCATCCAGTGAGCCAATTCTTCACGACCGGGCAGTTCAACCTGATAGGTTTTTTTACGTGAATGTGCATCTTCTTCTTCGAGTGTTGAAATCCAGCCCTGTTTTGACATGGCATTTAGCTCTCGATAGATTTGCTGGTGGGTCGCATTCCAGAAGAATCCCATTGAGCGGTCAAAGCGCCGCGCCAGTTCTATTCCGGTACTGGGTTTTTCAATCAGGCTGGTCAGTAGCACATGCGATAAAGACATAAACGTCTCAAAAAAATGACTCGGGATTATTATGCAACATGTTGCATAAAAATCAATTCTGATTTATATATTAGTGCAACAAGTTGCATAATTCTGATCGATAAATGCAATATCTGATCAGCTGAATAAAAATAGCCAGCACATCAGCACGCTAAGGAGTTGAAATGTCTAAATATCCGAATTTACTTGCCCCGCTTGATTTAGGGTTTACCACACTCAAAAACCGGGTGCTGATGGGGTCAATGCACGTGGGGCTTGAAGAAGCACCCGGCGGATATGAGCGGATGGCAGCTTTTTATGCAGAGCGTGCCAAAGGTGGCGTGGCCTTAATCGTGACGGGTGGTATTTCACCCAATGATCATGGGGTGACGTTTCAGGGCGGCTCCAAGCTTGACAGTGTCGAAGAAGCTGAAAAGCATAAAGTGATTACCCAAGCGGTGCATGATGCAGGCGGGAAAATTGCCCTGCAAATTTTGCACACGGGCCGTTATTCCTATCAGGCAGAAAATGTTGCACCCTCTCCGATTCAGGCACCCATTAACCCGGTCAAGCCGCATGCCTTGAGTTCAGCTGAGGTTCAGCAAACTATTGATGACTTCGCCAATTGTGCCAAGCTGGCGCAGTATGCCGGTTATGATGGCGTAGAAATTATGGGCTCAGAGGGTTATTTGATTAACGAGTTTATTGCAGCGCGAACCAATCATCGTGATGATGAATGGGGCGGCAGCTATGAAAACCGCATTCGTTTCCCGATCGAGATCGTGCGCCGTACCCGTGAAATGGTCGGTGAAAACTTTATTATTATTTATCGTCTGTCTATGCTGGATCTGGTGGAAGGTGGCTCAACTTTAGATGAAGTAGTACAACTGGCTAAAGCCATTGAAAAAGCCGGTGCCACGATTATCAATACCGGCATCGGCTGGCATGAAGCACGTATTCCGACCATTGCCACCAAGGTTCCTCGTGCAGCCTTTACCTGGGTTACCCGTAAGCTCAAAGGTCTGGTAAAAGTTCCTCTCATTACTTCTAACCGCATCAATACACCTGAGATGGCTGAGTATGTACTGGCTTCTGGTGATGCCGATATGATTTCCATGGCACGTCCAATGCTGGCTGACTCTGAGTTTGTGCTTAAAGCGGAACAGGGTCGCAGCGATGAGATCAATACGTGTATCGGTTGTAATCAGGCCTGTCTGGATCATATCTTCTCGATGAAAATTGCCACCTGTCTGGTCAATCCACGGGCCTGTTATGAAACCGAACTCATCTTCAAAGACGTTGGCGAAGCGAAAAATATTGCCGTGATTGGGGCAGGTCCTGCCGGTTTAAGTTTTGCAGTCTATGCAGCGAATCGTGGTCATCAGGTCACGGTATTTGATGCGGCTGCACAGATTGGAGGACAATTTAATATTGCCAAAACCATTCCGGGCAAGGAAGAATTTTATGAAACCTTGCGCTACTTTAAACGTCAAATCGAGTTGCAGCCACGCATCAAGTTAAAGTTGAATCATACTGCCAGTTTTGCAGAACTTGAAGCGTCAGCATTTGATGAGATTGTCGTGGCAACAGGTGTTACGCCGCGTCAACTGGATATTCCGGGGATTGATCATCCAAAAGTCTTGTCTTATCTCGAGGTGTTAAAAGAGCGTAAAGCTGTGGGACAGCGTGTGGCGATTATTGGTGCGGGGGGTATTGGTTTTGATACCGCGGAACTTCTGAGCCATGAAGGGGAAAGTGGCAGTATCAATCCAGAAAAATTCTATGATGAATGGGGCATCGATACCAAATATGATCAGGTCGGTGGTTTAAAAACTCCGGTTCTGGAAAAATCATCCCGTGAAATTTACTTATTGCAACGAAAAGCTGCTTCTGTAGGTTCTAGTCTGGGTAAAACCACGGGCTGGATTCACCGCACAGGGCTTAAACATCGTGACGTGAAAATGATTGCGGGTGCCAGCTATGACAGGATTGATGATCAGGGCTTGCATATCACCGTCAATGATAAGCAAATGGTGTTGGAAGTGGATAATGTCATTATTTGTGCTGGTCAGGAATCTTATACCGCCATGTTTGATGAGTTAAAATCTGCTGGTAAAAGTGTACACCTGATTGGTGGCGCCAAAGAAGCGGGTGAGTTAGATGCTAAACGTGCCATTCGTCAGGGGGCTGAATTGGCAGCGGTGATCTAAAAATATTAAAACCTGCTTTTTTTCCTCTTCTTTATTAAAGGAGAGGATTTATAAGAAAGAATCTCCCTTGTGAAGCAGTACTTCTCACCTTTAATAAAGGGGGAGCGCTCTGTATTTAAAATATCAAAACAAAAAAGGAACCTCAAATGAGCATCGAAACTACAAAAAAATCCATTGATCGTTGGCACGAGATGTTAGCAACCCGCGATATGTCGATCTTGAATGAGTTACTTGCTGAGGATGTTGTATTTCGCTCACCTGTGGCTTTTCATCCTTATCCTGGCAAACAGGTGGTCTTTTTTATTCTGAGCAATGTGATCCAAGTCTTTGAAAACTTCACTTATCACCGTGAATTTATAAGTGAAGATGGTAACAATGTCGTACTTGAGTTTTCTGCTCAGGTAAGCGATAAAAAACTCAAGGGAGTTGACATGATTCAGTTTAATGAAGAAGGTCAGATCATTGATTTTGAAGTGATGATCCGGCCTAAGTCTGGACTTGAAGCCTTAGCGGTACAAATGGGCCAACGGATGCAGTCATTCCAAGTTAAAACTTAATTCGAATTATTGATTCAAGTCGGCATGAAGTTTGTAAATCACAGCTAGTCGAACTAGAGAGGATGACAGATGAAAATGTTGCTTAAAAAATTGGGTCAGCTGTCCAGTGAATATCTGGATCGCTTCAGTGGCGCAGATGAACCGACCCTGTATTACCATCCAAATGGTGTTTTTTCAGGACTCATTGAACGCTTACCGCAGCTGCAACAAAAATATCGTCCTACGCCGTGGTTAGCCAATGCACACGCACATATTCTATATTTGGATCTTATTAAAAAACATACGATTAAACTTAAATATGATGTACTTGAACAGCTAAAAATGTCGGATGGCGGGATTACCGGTATTGCCTGGTATGGGCTGGATTTGCCAGCAAATACACCGACCATTGTCTTATTACATACCATCACCGGCTCTCCAGAGTCGATGCGTGAACTGGTACAGGATCTGCATAAACATACCGGTTGGCGAGTGGCCTTGTGTTTGCGCCGTGGGCATGCAGACCTGCCCATGCCTGTAGCTAAAATGAACCTGTTCGGCTCGACCCAAGATCTACGTGAACAACTGCTGTATATACAGGATAGATTTCCTCAGTCTGAGCTGTATGGGGTCGGATCTTCTGCGGGTACAGGCTTGCTGGTGCGTTATCTCGGAGAAGAGGGATCACAAACACCGTTAAAAGCGGCTTTTGCCTTATGTCCAGGCTATAACACCGAAACCGGATTTGCCCATGTACATCCGTTTTATAGCAAAGTCATGGCCAAAAAACTAATCAAACGCTTTATTCATCCTTATCAGGAAACCTGGCAAATTTATCCTTCCTGGAAGCAATTGCTGGAGGTAAAAGACTTATCGGAGTTTGAACAGCGTTATTATCAACTGGCCGGTTTTTCAGACTATGAGAGTTATAGTAAGGCCACGAATCCAATTTATGTATTTGAAAACATTAAAGTTCCATTAATGATTTTAAATGCGGAAGATGATCCGGTGTGTCATATCCAGAATCTGGAACCTTATAAAGAAAAAATTCGGGCAATGTCGAATATCATGGTGATTACCACCAAAAAAGGCAGTCATTGCGGATTTTATCAAGGTCTGATGCAAACAGAATCGTGGGCTACGCGATTAATGGCAGACTATTTGATGCACTTGTCTCGTAATTCTGCACCGACATCTGCTTAAAAAAGAGTAATAAAAAACCCAGCAAAAGCTGGGTTTTTTTGATGAATTCTCTTGATTAATCAAGCGCTGGCATCGCTGCTGCAATGGCATCAGCCACAGCGTCTTCTTCAGATTTGTTTGAATCAGAGTTTGATTTAGGCGTTGCTGCAGGTTTTGAAGGCTCTGGAGCTGGATTGTTTTCTGACGGCGTTCTTGTTGGAGCTGGTGTAGCTTCAACAGGTTCAGGCTTCTTCACTTCACGACGAATTTCAGTCGTCGTGTTAGCTGTCTGTTCACGTTGAATTTCCACAGTTGTCTCTGGAACTTCTTCAATTACCGCGTCTTCTACCGGCTCAAGCGGTTCAAATTGTGCTGGTTCAGGCGTTACAACTTCAGGTGCTGGATTAACCTCAACTTGTTCTTCTTCTTTAGGTGCTTCTTTTTTTACACACGCAGTCAAGCTCAGGCCAGTCAGGATTACGGTACAGAGTAAAAATTTCTTCATCATCATTGCATCAAACAGAAAAGTGTGGAGGGGATTACACTATTATAGCAGCAAATTACAAGATAGAAATCATATGAACTTACAGTAATTTTTTATTGGAATTGCTGTTAGAATAGTCAATTGTTTATTGTTCTTTGAATTGATGCGGATTGACTTTGCTTTCTAGGTACAAGGTAAAGTAAAATTGCGCAACATTGCAGGCCGATTTAGGCTCGATTGTACGAGAAACCCAATGACCCATTTTATTTTCGTTACTGGTGGTGTAGTTTCATCACTAGGTAAAGGTATTTCAGCTGCTTCTGTTGCTGCACTTTTAGAAGCTCGTGGTTTAAAAGTGACCATGGTAAAAATGGATCCATACATTAATGTCGATCCAGGGACGATGAGCCCATTCCAACATGGTGAAGTTTTTGTTACAGAAGACGGTGCTGAAACAGACTTAGATTTGGGTTACTACGAACGTTTCTTGCGTCGTGCGAAAATGACCAAACTGAATAACTTCACATCAGGTCGTGTTTACCAAGATGTTCTGAACAAAGAACGCCGTGGTGACTATCTGGGTGGTACTGTGCAAGTTATTCCACACATTACTGATAATATCAAAGAGCGTGTACTTCGTGCAGGCGAAGGTTATGACGTTGCGATCGTAGAGATCGGCGGTACAGTAGGTGACATTGAATCTCTCCCATTCATGGAATCTGTACGTCAGCTAATGGTTGAACTTGGTCATAAACGTACCATGTTAATGCACTTAACGTTACTCCCATACATTAAGTCTGCAGCAGAATTAAAAACCAAACCAACACAGCACTCTGTTAAAGAACTTCTGTCGATTGGTATTCAGCCAGACATTCTCATCTGCCGTACCGAGTACGATGTAGATGCAGATACTATCCGTAAAATTGCATTATTTACCAACGTTGAAGCACGTGCCGTTGTGGTATGTAAAGATGCACGTTCGATCTATCAGATTCCACGTACTTTCTACGAACAGAATGTTGATGATTTAATCTGCGAACGTTTTGGTTATAACGACCTTCCTGAAGCGGATTTAACCGATTGGGATAACGTGGTAGAAGCATTATTGAACCCAGAATACACCGTTCGTGTAGCGATGGTCGGTAAATATGTAGAACTTCCAGATGCGTATAAATCTGTGAACGAAGCACTTTTACATGCCGGGGTGAAAAACCGCGTTAAAGTCCAAATTGACTATGTCAATGCAGAAGAACTTGAAAGCCAGGACGTGAACGAAGTATTGAAAGATGCCGATGCGATTCTGGTTCCAGGTGGTTTTGGTGAACGTGGTACTGAAGGCAAAATGCAGGCGATTCAATTCGCACGTGAAAACGGTGTACCTTTCCTTGGTATTTGCTTAGGTATGCAGTTGGCTGTAATCGAATATGCACGTAATGTTGTGGGCATTAGCGATGCAACGTCGACTGAATTTAACCGTTCGACCAAATCTCCATTGATTGGCTTGATCACTGAATGGTTAGATGAGCGCGGTGAAGTTCAGCAACGTTCTGCTGACTCTGATTTGGGTGGCACCATGCGTCTAGGGGCTCAAAAATCTGAACTGGTTGCAGGCACAAAAACAGCTGAAATCTATGGTTCTGAAGAAATCATTGAGCGTCACCGTCACCGTTACGAAATGAACAACCGTTATATCCCATTGCTTGAAGAAAAAGGCATGAAGATTTCTGGTTATTCACCGGTACAGCATCTGGTAGAAACAGTTGAAATTCCTCAACATCCTTGGTTTATTGCGGTACAATTCCACCCGGAATTTACCAGCTCACCACGTGAAGGTCATCCATTATTTGCCGGTTTCATTGATGCTGCGAAAAAGCAGTACCAAAAAACTCAATAATCGGTGTGTAGGACACAACTAGGAAGTTTAAATGTCGCAATTAAAACCACAAGAAATTGTACGTTTGGGCGATATACAAATGGCAAATCATTTGCCATTTGTATTATTCGGCGGAATGAATGTACTTGAATCTAAAGACCTGGCTTTTGAAATCGCAGAGACTTATATCGATATCTGCACACGTTTGGGCATTCCTTATGTGTTCAAAGCCAGCTTTGATAAAGCCAACCGTTCAAGCTTGAACTCGTTCCGTGGCCCAGGCCTCGACAAAGGTCTCGAGTGGTTAGCTGACATTAAAAAACACTTTAATGTGCCAATCATCACTGATGTACACGAGCCGTACCAGGCGGCGCCTGTTGCAGAAGTGGCGGACATTATCCAGCTGCCGGCTTTCTTGAGTCGTCAGACGGATCTGGTGGAAGCCATGGCAAAAACCGATGCCATCATCAACATCAAAAAAGCACAATTCCTTGCACCACACGAAATGCGTCATATTTTGCATAAGTGTCTGGAAGCAGGAAATGACAAACTGATCATTTGTGAGCGTGGTTCAGCATTTGGCTATAACAATCTGGTTGTAGACATGCTGGGCTTCGATATCATGAAAGAAATGAATGTGCCTGTGTTCTTTGATGTGACGCATGCCTTGCAAACTCCAGGTGGCCGTGCCGATTCTGCTGGCGGACGCCGCGCCCAGATTACCACATTGGCGCGTGCAGGTATGGCAACCGGTCTTGCAGGTTTGTTCCTGGAAGCACATCCTGATCCAGAGAAAGCCAAGTGTGATGGCCCATGTGCATTGCGCATGTCTCAACTTGAGCCTTTCTTGGCACAGCTAAAAGAATTGGATACCTTGGTCAAAGGTTTCGAAAAGTTAGATACACACTGAGTTTATCACTCTTGCGCTGCCCTAAAGGCAGCTCATATTAATCAACTGAGGAATAGTTCATGAGCCAAATCGTTGACATTCGTGCACGTGAAATTTTGGACTCTCGTGGTAACCCTACCATCGAAGCAGACGTAATCTTAGCATCTGGCGTAGTTGGCCGTGCATGTGCACCATCTGGTGCTTCAACTGGTTCTCGTGAAGCTTTAGAACTTCGTGATGGCGATAAAGCACGTTACTTAGGTAAAGGTGTTAAAACTGCGGTAAATAATGTAAACACCTTAATCCGTGATGCTTTGCTTGGTAAATCTATATTCGAACAAAAAGACATCGATAACACGATGATTGCTTTAGACGGTACTGAAAACAAAGAAAAACTGGGTGCAAACGCAACTTTAGCTGTATCTTTGGCTGCTGCACGCGCTGCTGCTGATGAAAAGAAAATTCCTCTTTTTCAATATATTGCAGACCTTCGCAACAACTCGATTTTGACCATGCCTGTACCAATGATGAACATTATCAATGGTGGTTCACATGCAGACAACAACGTTGATATCCAAGAGTTTATGATTGAACCTGTAGGCTTCACTTCATTCTCTGAAGCTTTACGCGCTGGCGCTGAAATCTTCCATTCTTTAAAATCAGTTTTAAACAAAAAAGGTTTAAACACTGCTGTGGGTGATGAAGGTGGTTTCGCACCAAACCTTCGTTCTAACGAAGAAGCAATCACGGTTATTCTTGAAGCAATTGGTCAAACTGGCTACAAAGCAGGTTCTGACATTATGCTGGCGCTGGATTGTGCATCTTCAGAATTCTACAAAAATGGTCAGTACATTCTTGCGGGTGAAGGCAACAAAGCGTTCACCAGCAACCAGTTCTCTGACTATTTGGCTGGCCTTGTAAACCAATACCCAATTATTTCAATTGAAGATGGTTTGGATGAGTCGGATTGGGAAGGCTGGTCTTACCTGACTTCGATTCTTGGCGACAAGATCCAGTTGGTAGGTGATGACCTGTTCGTAACGAATCCTAAAATCCTGCAACGTGGTATCAACGAAAAAGTAGGTAACTCGATCCTGATCAAATATAACCAGATCGGTACCTTGACTGAAACTTTAGATGCGATCTATCTTGCCAAAGAAAATGGTTACTCTACTGTGATTTCACACCGTTCAGGTGAAACTGAAGATTCAACCATTGCGGATCTTGCAGTAGGTACAGCAGCAGGTCAAATCAAAACCGGTTCACTTTGCCGTTCTGACCGTGTAGCGAAATATAATCAGTTACTTCGTATTGAAGAATTGACTAATGCTGCATATCGCGGTAAAGCTGAGTTTAAAGGTTTGAACTAAGCGACTTATGTCAATGTTAAATGTATTCGACTCGACTGCGAGTAAAGTACTGTTGGGCCTTGCGATCATTTTGATCGCAGGGTTTCAATATTTATACTGGTTTGGTGAAGGTGGTTATCATGATCATCAGCAGCTGACCCAGAAAATCCAGCAGCAAGTGGAATTGAATGATGAGCTGAAAGAACGTAATCGCGTTCTGGCGGCAGAAGTCTACGATTTAAAGAATGGTATTGAAGCCATCGAAGAACATGCGCGTTTAGATCTTGGCCTGATTAAGCCACGTGAAACTTTTATTCAAATGAGCACGATCAGTACTCAATATAAACCCATCTATCTTAATCCAAATTCTAAAGTAGATCTGCGAACCAATGAGTCACCTGAGCCAACAAATACCCCGTAAATTATGGGTCATTCTTCCTGCTGCAGGTTCAGGTAGCCGTTTTTCTAAAACAGAACTCAAGCAATATCAGACGCTTCAACAACGAACTGTTCTTGAACATACCGTTGCACGTCTGAATCAATTGCCTTTGACTGGTTATGTATTGGCGATTGGTACACAGGACAATGTCGCAAAAACTCTGCCATTTTCCGATCTGGAAAAAGCACATTTTTGTTTGGGCGGCGCAGAGCGAGTGAATTCGGTGCTGAATGCATTAAATTATTTATCTGCAATGGCCTCTGAAGATGACTGGATCATGGTGCATGATGCGGCACGCCCTTGTGTCAGTCTGGATTGTCTTCAACAGTTGGTCAATACGGCAATTGCACAGGATCGGGCTGCGATTCTGGCGATTCCGGTACGAGATACACTTAAGCGTGTAGTCACCGGTTCTGATATTGAGGAAACGGTGGATCGCTCCATGCTCTGGCAGGCACAAACGCCGCAAATGGCCAAGCTGGGCACATTAAAACGGGCGATTGAACAGGCTTTGCAGGATGGTGCTAACATTACCGATGAAGCCAGCGCACTGGAACATATCGGTGAGCAGGTGAGTGTGGTGCAAGGACGTTCCGATAATATTAAAATTACCTATCCAGATGATCTGGAACTGGCCAAGCTGATTTTACAAGCTCAGGCTTAAAAATATATTCGATAAAATTTGAATAAAAGCAGAATAAATCTGGCTATAGCGATCTATTCCCTATAGCTTTCACTTATAATTTTGCCATCATTCTTTTTCACCTTTTGGCCAATGATACCTTCACAGCAGTATCGGTTTTTACGTCATTCTTTGCGTGATGGACGTAGTATTAACCCGCAAGATTCCTCCCGGTGGACCAAGTTGCACCTTGATCCCTGGTTGTTGTGCTTTCTGGTTCTCAATGCAATCCTGGGGTTGATGGTGGTGTATAGCGCGACCTCTGAAGATTCCGGGATGGTTGTTCGTCAGGCGATCAGTTTCGGGATTGGTTTTGTGCTGCTATTTATCTGTGCGCAGATTCCACCGAAAGTCTATCAGGCGATCAGTCCCTACCTGTATGCCTTTGGCATATTCATGCTGCTCTTGGTGTTTGTGATTGGTGAAAAACGCCTGGGTGCAACACGTTGGATTACTTTGCCTGGTATTGGGAGTATGCAACCGAGTGAGGTGATGAAATTTGCCATGCCTTTGATGATGGCCTGGTATTTTGCACGTAAGCCATTTCCTCCCAAATTTGTACATATTGTCGGTGCATTAATTTTACTGGCTATACCATTTGTTTTGGTTGCACTCCAACCTGATTTGAATATTGGTTTGGTGGTTCCGGGTGTTTTTGTCTTGTTTTTAAGCGGGATGTCGTGGCGTCTGATTGTTGGTGCGGCAGCAGCACTGGCTGTGGCAGCACCAGTTTTATGGATGTTCGTACTACAAGAGTATCAAAAGAAACGTATTACCACGATGTTTGATCCGGAGTCGGATGCATTGGGTGCAGGCTGGAATATCATTCAGTCCAAAATCGCCATTGGTTCAGGTGGTTCCACAGGCAAAGGTTATACTGAAGGGACACAATCGCATTTGGGTTATCTGCCCGAGCATCATACCGACTTTATTATGTCGACCTATGCCGAAGAATTCGGTTTTATTGGTGTTTTTCTGCTGTTCAGTTTATTTACTGCCATTATTATTCGTTGTTTGATGATTGGCTTAAACAGTTTTCATAATTTTGGACGTTTATATGCCGGAGCTATTGGACTGACCTTTTTCTTCTTTGTATTTTTAAACTCGGGCATGGTGAGTGGTATCTTGCCGGTGACTGGAGACCCATTGCCGCTCATGAGTTATGGCGGAACGGCGGTGATTTCTATGCTCGCAGGTATGGGAATTGTGATGTCGATTCATACCCATCGATAAATTATTCTAAAAGTCGGATGTGTTCCGGTCTTACAAATATTGTTAAGACATGCGGGTAAAGAAAAGTATCTTCATTACATTCATGCTCAATGTGGAAATTGCTTCCAAATGCAGAGTGATATAAGCGTACAACAAAAAGCAGAAATGGATAAACGATATAAAGAAGCCCTCAATCGAGGGCTTCTTTCGTCTTAAAACTTAACTGAAAAACCAGGTGTAATAGCCCCAGATCATCAAAGGCCAAGCCAAAAATGGACTAAATAGCCATTTCCAGAACCAGTGGCGAGGTACGAAACCGACACCATGTACAAAGCCTCCAGAAATACCAATCATGATATACATCATGGCACTATGGCTATATTCACCGTTGGCATCCAGCATTGCAGAGGGATGAACCAATAACACTGCGGCGAGAGGAAAAGCCAGCAGGCAGGAAATCATCATCGCAAATTTGTTTGGTTTCTTGTCTACAACGGTTTTCTCAAGCGCAGCTTCGGTCATATTTTATTCCTCATCCAGGTCTTGGTGTTGTTCCATATAAATTGCAGCAATCACACTGGCAAAACACGCCATAAGTACACCCAGAATCCAGGCAAAATACCACATAATTTTGTCTCCTTAGTGCACAGCCTTAATACAGGCTGTGTGAATTGTCTTCAATATGTTTGTTGGTAATCACGGCCCACATCTTGTAATAACACCAAGTGGTATAGATCAGGATCAATGGAACAAAGATACCTGCCGCAACGGTCATCACGGTTAAGGTATTTTTACTGGATACCGCATCCCACATGGTCAGACTGACAGTCGGATTTAAGCTGGATGGCATCAGGAACGGGAACAGGGCAAAACCGGCAGTCAAGATTGCCCCGACGACTGCCAGAGAAGAACCCAGGAAGCTCAAGCCAGCCTTGTTTTTACCTGCAGCCAGTACAATGATGAATCCCCCTAGAATGCCGGCAATTGGAGCTGCCATTGTAATTGGATAAATCGAATAGTTGTTCATCCAGCCCGGATTGGCATTGGTCAGTACTTCTTTTGCTAATGGATTGGCAACACCATTGGTGTCAAAAGGCATCACCAGGCTATAACCCTGGATGTTTCCAAAATACAACCATGCACCCGCAGCAAGGAAAGTCGCCAAGTAGACCAGACCCATGATTTGTGTCGCTTTGGCAGAGCGCTGACGTAAGTCACCATCGGTACGCAGCATCAGCCATGCACCACCATGTGCGCATAACATCGATAAACTGACCAGACCACATACAATTGCAAATGGATTTAGCAGGGCAAAGAAGCTACCTGTGTAGGTAGAGCGTACAGTTTCATCCAAGGTAAAAGGCACGCCCAGAAACATATTGCCGAACGCAACACCAAAAACCAATGCCGGAACCGCACCGCCTACAGCCAGGCCCCAATCCCAAGACGTACGCCACTTAGTATTTTCCAGTTTTGAGCGATAGTCAAAGCCGACCGGACGCAAGAATAAGGCAAACAGTACCAGTAAGAGTGCCCAGTACATGCCAGAGAAGGCAGTTGCGTAAACCATTGGCCAGGCGGCAAATAAAGCACCACCTGCCGTAATAAACCAGACCTGATTGCCGTCCCAGTGTGGGGCAATGGTGTTGATCGCGGCACGGCGCTCGTTATCATTTTTGCCCACAAATGGCATGATTGCCATGGAACCCATATCGAAGCCATCGGTGAGGGCGAAACCAATCAGCAATACGCCAACCAGCACCCACCAAATTATTTTGAGCAATTCATATTCGATCATGCTTGAGTCTCCCCATTTGCTTTTTCTGCAGCGGCAAGCTTTTCAAAGTGGTATTTACCGGTATGTAGGGAGCTTGGTCCAAGGCGCGAGAACTTGATCATCAGGTACATTTCAATAATCAGTAACACGGTATAGAACGCTGCCAAGGCAATAATTGAACCCCATACATCGCCAGTACTTAAGCTAGATGCTGAAAGATGCGTCGGTAATACTTCACCAATCGTCCATGGTTGACGACCGACCTCTGCCACATACCAGCCGGTTTGTGCAGCCACCCAAGGTAAAGGAAGCGCAAATAAGGCAAATTTCAATAACCAAGGTTTGTTTTCAGCATTGCGTTTTGCGACTGCAACAGTTGCCAGAATGAAGAGAAGCAGCATCAAGAAACCAGAACCCACCATGGCGCGGAATGCCCAGAACAGGCTTGGTACATGTGGAATGGTGTCTGCCGCCGCAGCTTTAATTTGTGCTTCAGTCGCATCCACCACATTTGGCGTATATTTCTTCAGCAGCAAGCCATAACCGAGGTCTTTTTGTGATTCATCAAAAGCCGCTTTAAGCTCAGGTGATTTATCTCCTGCACGGAGCAGCTCTAACTGTTCATACGCCACCATACCGTTACGGATCCGCTGTTCGTGCTGAGCAATCAGATCTTTAATTCCGGTCACTTGTTCAGTGGTGGAGCGGGTTGCAATCAGACCCATCACATAAGGAATCTTGATCGCATAGTCAGTGGTTTGGGTTTCTGCATTTGGAATCCCAAATAAGGTGAATGCTGCTGGTGCAGGATGCGTATCCCATTCTGCTTCAATCGCCGCAAGTTTGGTTTTTTGGACATCGCCCAGCTCATAACCTGATTCATCACCCAGTAAAATCACTGAAAGTGTAGACGCAAGCCCGAAGATGGCAGCAATGGCAAAAGAACGACGTGCAAAAGGCAGATCGCGTTTCTTCAGCATGTAGAAACTTGAAATAGCCAGTACGAAAATAGCACCCGTGACATAACCGGCGGATACCGTATGCACGAATTTAACCTGAGCGACCGGATTAAAGATCAGGGCAGCAAAGTCCACCATTTCCATACGCATGGTTTCATAGTTAAATGCCGAACCGACCGGGTTTTGCATCCAGCCATTGGCGACCAGAATCCATAACGCGGACATGTTCGAACCCAAAGCGACTAGCCAGGTGACTGCCAGATGTTGCACTTTGGACAGGCGATCCCAGCCAAAGAAGAACAGCCCGATGAAAGTCGATTCAAGGAAGAAGGCCATCAGGCCTTCAATCGCCAGCGGTGCACCAAAAATATCACCAACATAATGCGAGTAATAAGCCCAGTTGGTTCCGAACTGGAACTCCATGGTCAGACCTGTGGTCACCCCCAAGGCGAAGTTAATACCAAACAGTTTTCCCCAGAACTTGGTCATGTCTTTATAGATTTCTTTGCCGGAAATCACATAAGTGGTTTCCATGATGGCAAGCAGAAAAGCCAGACCTAAAGTGAGTGGAACAAAAATAAAGTGATACATCGCGGTCATGGCGAACTGGAACCGCGAGAGATCGACCACGCTTTCAGAAATCATCAACGTGTCTCCTGGATTTGGGAAGGATTGCCGGCAATACGCTCGGCGACTTGATTGTCAAAATTTTTAGGAATAGTAGGTGCGTCAAACCAGATATTTTTAATAATCATAAGCAAAATAACTTTGATAATTAAAATAGCGGTTATTTCTCTCACCACTTTTTGGTTTAGATTTTTGGGAACTAAGCTCATTCGAACAAGCCTGTTATATGGTTTGTTATATATTATTAACCAATTGTAAATATAAAATAAATAGACAATACAGTTTAAGTAAATATATATTTATAAGTATATGAATATAATGATTATATATTTTCATGAGTTAAAAATTATTCTAAATATTTTGTATTATTTTGTGTAAATTTATTGGATTTTAAATCCGACTAAAATGCTTATATTTATATTTTAATGTCGATTGTTTTAGTTGGATTAATGTTTTTTAATTGTTATTAAGTTCATTAAAATGATTGTCTTTAAATATAAGGTTGAATTAATCAAACTATTTTAGTAGGTTTTTATACTGAATAAATGGGAGCTTCTTAATAAGGAGTTATTAAAAAATATTCTTGATGAATAACTTGAATACAAGCATTTTTAGGCTGTTTAATGGAATAACAATGAGCAAAAAAAGATCCCGCGTAGGGATCTTTGAAGGTGTCTTATGTGTCTTACTTAATGCGTAATACCTAAAACATGTTGTTTCAGCTTTATGAGGGTTGTTGGACTTAGAAGTCGTAACGCATGCCGACTGACAGTCCAAGTGCAGTTTCACCAGCTGCATTGACACCTTGAGATGAACCTGCCTTGTTACTACGCGCCTGTGACCATGGCGTTAAGTTGGCACTGTCATCATTTAACATGGCAGCAATATTGCCATATACACGGAACTGTTTATCAAGTCGGTGTTCTAGACCCAGCGCGAGCAAGGTGGAACTGGCTTCACTGGCATCGACATCGCGGTGGAATACATGGCCTTTAAGGGTATTTTTGTCTGTAAGTTTATAGTCCGCACCGATTCCGTAAACATTTGCATCTGCATTGGTGCCGCTGCCATCATCAAGAGAAGTGAACTGATAAAGCGCGCCCACATTTAATTCTGGGGTCAGTTTATATGCAGCTGCTAAACGGATACCATCACGTTCTCCTCGGCTAACATCTTCAGCATAATGCTCGTAAGCGGCTGCTATATCCCAGTTGCCTGCCTTGTAGTTTAGGCCTAGGTCATAGGCTTGAGACTTTTCATTGGTCTCTTCAGTCGTATCATTGCTGATCATGGTGCCATCATGTAAAGACAAGGCTGCTGTTGCAGTGAAACCGCCACCAAATTTAGGCGTTTTATATTCAATGGTATTCGGGTTGCGCTCATCAAAACGATGGTTGTAGGCACGCGTGACGTTACGTAAGTCGCCAACTTGGTCACCAAAGAAGTTAGCAGGGCCGCGGGCTGCTTTAAATGGACTGTCAAAACGACCGACTTTTACCTGACCGAAGTCACCTTTAACCCCGACAAAAGTATCACGGGTTGAGAAGTTAACAGAATCTTCTTCATCGTCAGAGCCGCTTGAAAAGTTAATTTGTTGTTCGATTTGAGCAAAAGCCGTCATGCCATTTTCTAATTGTTGTTCAGCTTTGAAGCCTAAGCGTGAAGAGTTTGAAGAAAGACCTACTTCGTTATAATCCTGGCCATCATCCAGATAATCTAAAGAAACGTGTGCACGACCATAAATTTTAACGTCAGCAGCAGCTGCCATGACTGGTGTTAAAATTGTTGCCCCAATTGCTAATGCAGATAACGTTTTTTTCATGTGTTGCTCCAATAAAGACTTTTTATTCATCGTCTTAAAACAAGTTTCAGTCATGTGTTAAAACATGTACCGCTCTATTGGTGCCAAGTATCGATTACAAATAAGACAGTAAGATTAAGGAAATATTTCAAATCTGTTAAATGTTGTATTTTGTAAGTTTTGTAATATTACACATTCAATTTTTTGTATTTAAAGATAATTTGGTTGCTATTATCTTAATGATTCGCTTTTTTTTCTAAAGTTTTATGCTTTAAGTAGAATAAAAAAATGGAGCCGAAGCTCCATTTTTTTTATTCAGTTAAACTTAAAGTGCAGCTTTGATTTTTTCAGCCAGCGCTTTAATTTTTTCCTGATCACCCATCTGGGCAGCATGTTTACCCAAGTTGTGCAGAGAAGTCGGCACTAGATGAAAATGAATATGCGGTACAGTCTGACCAGCAGCAGCACCTGATAATTGCATCAGGACAATGCCATCAACGCCCAAACCTTTTTCAATTGCTTTCGCAACCTTCTGTACAATTTGAATCGTATAGGCCGCAGCTTCAGGATCTAGATCTAGTAAAGTGATGGCTGGTGCTTTCGGAACGACCAGAGTATGACCATCTGCTTGCGGCATGATGTCCATAAATGCAAGAACCTGGTCATCTTCATACACTTTAATCGCAGGAAGTTCACCGCGTAGAATTCGTGCAAAAATATTCTGATCATCATAAGTCATAAGTACATTCCTTGAGCGTTATTGAATTGAATTATTTACAGTTCAATTCTTTCTGACGATCTTTGATCACGTCAAGACGCTGTTGCTCTTTTTCCGAGAATTTTGGCTTGGTTGTATAGCAATTGTCATTGCCGAACTTCGCTTTTGCTTCTGGATCTTTAAAACAGAATCCTTTAGACGCATAAATCACGTCATGATCATTTTTCAATTTTTTGCATTCCTGTTCAGATGCAAGAACCGATGTTGAAGCCCCGAACAAAGTTGCTAAGCCAATTAATGCTGCAACAGAAAATTTCTTCATGCGAGTTTCCTCTGGGTTATCCACTATATGTGCCTGCCTACTAGTCACAATATGAGGTTTTGTTATCATTATTCAATGGCGAGATATTACTCAATGGTAATATTACTCCATGATTCATACATTTTCACGGCACTGGAAAAATCACTGTTTTTATCCGATAGATCACTGGCCGCCTGAATTAGATTCTGGGTTAATGATAGCACAGGCGCAGACAGTTTAGCCTCACGCGCCAGATCGATTGCGATGCCGGTATCTTTGGCCAAGAGTGGCAGGGCAAAGGTTACAGGAAAACTGCGATTTAAAATACGCTGTGGTAATACGGTTTCGGTCACCATGCTTTTACCACTTGAAGCATTAATACAATCCAGTGCTTCATTCAGGTTGACTCCATGTGCTTTCAGCGTAGTAAAGCCTTCTGCGACCGCACACAGGTTTACAGCCATTAACATATTATTCACGGCTTTCACTGCAAAACCTGCGCCAGATTCACCGACATGCTTAATCAGTGTGCCAAAAGCCTGCATCGCGGGAAGGGCTTTTTCAAAACCTTGTGCATCACCACCCACCATCACCGTCAAGGTGCCATTTTCCGCCCCAATGGTTTGACCACTGACGGGAGCATCCAGGAAAATTACATCTTGTTGAGCCAGTTGTGCAGCCAGCTTTTGTGCGGATTCTGGTACACCGCTGGTGCAGTCTACCCAGATCGAACCAGCTTTGAGTTGCAGGTCTGCGAGGAGCTGTTCTACATCGGCACTGGTCGGCAAGCAAGAAAAGATAATATCTGCCTGAGCAGCCTGTTCCAGTGTGACTGCCTGCGTGCCATATTCTGCGGCATGCTGCTCTGCTTTGCTCGAGCTGCGATTCCAGACATAGACGCTATCAAAGTGCTTCGGTAAATGTGCGGCCATGCGATAACCCATTGCCCCTAAGCCGATAAATGCCACTGACTGAATCATGCTGTACCCTCTGAATATAGGATTAAACTTTAATATTTTTGGTGATGCCGGCCCAAGATGAGCTAGGCATCAAGACGTGTCGAGCGCTGTGCCAGCCAGGTCGTCATTTTAGGCCAGAACGTATTTGCGGTTTTCTGGTTGGACATCAGGCCAAGATGGCCGCCCGGGATCAGAGTAAACATCTTATCCTGGCTACTTGTCAATTCCATCAAAGGCTTAGAAGAGTTTTCTGTCACAATCTGATCGCTTTGTCCGGCACCGACCAAAAGTGAACAACTGATATTTTTAAGGTCAACGATACGACCATTTAAGGTCATCGAGCCATTTTTTAAGGGATTCTGCAGCCATAAATTCAGTACCATGTCCTGATTCACCCCGCCCGGATAATCAATCATTTTATTCAGGAAGTTGCCCATGGTGGCATGTTCATAGACATCTTCGACATGATCCAGATTCAGCAAAAACTGCTTCTGGCTTTTAAACCAGCCGATTGGATCGAGCAATTTAAAGCCCAGTGCATTCACAATGCCGGGAGTATGAATGTACTGCTTGGGAATATACCCCTGATGAATGGCCTGTTGCAGGTTCTTGTTTTTAGCAATCAGTTTGTTGGTGGTCGAAAACAGTTTGCCGACACGTCCTGAAGCATAACTGTCAATCGGGCTGCCAACCACAATCAGATTTTTGACATGTTCAGGTGAATGCAAGGCGGTATACAGGGTGACAAATATCCCGGCCATACTCCAGCCGTGCAGGGAAATGAACTGGCTCCCGGAATGCTGACAGATTCTTTCAATCGATTGGGGAATGGCGGCATCAATAAACGACAAAAAGTTTAAATGACGATGCTTATAGCTAAAGCGTTTCCATTCCAGCAGATAGACATCAAAACCGCTATGCTGAAAATGCTTGACCAGAGAGCGATAAGGATACAGATCGTAAATATCCATATTAATGGCGAGGGGTGCCACAAACACCAACGGTTCCTTGTATTTCTTCTGGGGTGAGGCGTAATAGCGAATCTTGCAAAACTCGGTGCCGGCAATATATTCAAAAGGGGTTTTTTGCGACAGGATCAGTGAGGAGGCATTAAACACCCGGGTACTGAGGTGTTTCAATTTTTTTTGCTGGCGCTGAAAGTTTTGTTTTAACTGAATCATGTAAATAAAATATCCGTATCCGCGGGAGGATTGATCGAAGTCTAAGCAATAATCGCTTATTATGCCTTGACCTGAAATAGCTTAGGCGCTCAAAATGTTGGCAAATTTTTACAAAAGGCAGCCTGAGGGCTGAGGTAAAGCGATGAGCCAGCAAGACGATATTTCTTACCAATTAGAAACTTTAGCCATTCGTACCGGTCATACCCGCACTTTTGAAGGTGAGCATGGCGAACCAATTTTTCTAACATCGTCCTTTGTGTATGAAAATGCTGCAGAAGCCGCAGCCAAATTCTCAGGCCAGGAACCGGGCAATATCTATTCTCGCTTTACCAATCCGACCGTTGCCATGTTTGAAAAGCGTCTGGCTGCACTTGAAGGTGCAGAGCGCGCCGTCGCCACCAGTTCGGGTATGGCAGCCATTATGGCAGTGATGATGGCATTCTTAAAAGCCGGTGATCATGTGATCTGTTCACGTGCTGTCTTCGGCTCTACGGTTTCCATGTTTGAAAAATATGTCGCAAAATTTAGCGTCAGTGTTGATTTCGTCGATTTGACTGATCTTGATGCATGGAAAAATGCCATTAAGCCTGAAACCAAAATTCTCTTTGTTGAATCTCCATCGAATCCTTTAGCAGAAGTAGCTGATATACAGGGACTCGCCGATATTGCGCATGCCAATGATGCTTTACTGGCGATTGATAACAGCTTCTGTACACCTGTGTTACAACAACCACTCAAATTTGGTGCAGACCTGGTGGTGTATTCTGCGACTAAATATCTGGATGGTCAGGGCCGTGCCTTAGGTGGAGCCGTGGTTGGAAACCATAAACTGCTGGAAGAAATCTTTGGTTATGTGCGTACCACAGGTCCTTCAATGAGCCCGTTTAATGCCTGGGTTTTCCTGAAAGGCTTGGAAACGTTACGTTTACGTATGCGTGAGCATTCAGCAAATGCGCAGCAACTGGCTGAATTTCTGGATCAGCATCCAAAGGTAGAGAAGGTTTATTATGCCGGTCTGCCTGCGCATATCGGTCATGCGCTGGCAGTGAAACAGCAGACGGGTTTTGGTGGCATTGTGTCTTTTGAGGTGAAAGGCGGTCGTGAAGCCGCTTGGACAGTCATTGACAATACCCGGTTTATCTCGATCACCGGTAACCTGGGGGATGCGAAATCAACCATTACCCATCCGGCAACCACCACACACGGTAAATTATCGCCTGAAGCCAAAGAAGCAGCAGGTATTCGCGAAGGTTTAATTCGTGTTTCTGTTGGTTTAGAAGAGATTGGTGATATTATTCGTGATATTACTCGTGGTTTAGATCTTATCTAATTTTATAAATTTATGTTCGGAGATATTTATGAACATTAATATGTTGATGCAGCAAGCTCAGCGCATGCAAAAAGAAGTTGAAAACAATGTAAAAAAAGCCAAAGAAGAGCTGGCACAAACTGAAGTGCATGCCGAAGCGGGCGGTGGTTTGGTCAAAGTCACCATGACTTGCCGCAATGTGGTGAAGCGTATCGAAATCAACCCTGAATTACTTCAGGATGATCCAGACATGATCGAAGATCTGATTGCTGCTGCAATGAATGATGCTGCGCGTCAGGCAGAATTGGTCTCTGATGAAAGAATGAAAGCAGCAAACTCGGGTATGGGTTTACCACCGGGTCTGGCAGGTATGTTCTAAGGAAGAATGCGCAATGTTTAGTGATCGTTTTGATCAACTGGTTCAAGCATTACGCATTTTGCCAAGCGTTGGGCCGAAATCGGCTCAACGTATGGCATTGCATATGATCATGAAAAATCGTGAAGGTGCAATTGGTCTGGCGCATGCGTTGACTGAGGCGACCAACTACATTCATGAGTGTTCGGTTTGTCATTCATTGACTGAAGATGAAGTGTGCAATATCTGTACGTCGCTAGATCGTGATGATGAATTGCTCTGTGTGGTGGAATCACCTGCAGATGTTATGGCGATTGAGCAAAGTGGCAGCTTTAGAGGGAAATACCATGTACTGGGCGGGCATTTGTCACCGCTCGATGGGATTGGTCCTGAAGAAATTGGCATTCCGTATTTGTTGCACCGTTTGGCCAATGGTCAGGTGAAGGAAGTCATTCTCGCTACTAATGCGACGGTAGAAGGTCAGGCCACGGCACATTATCTGGTGGAAGCCAGCAAGCATCTGCCGATCCAGATGACTCGAATTGCCCAAGGTGTACCACAGGGCGGTGAACTGGAATATGTCGATAGTCATACCTTGAGTCAGGCCGTACATAACCGGATGCGCATGAAGTAAGATAGACTTAAAAATCTTGTTAGTTTTAATATAAAAAAGATATTATTTAAAATCTAGAGCCTAATAAATAAGGGGTATTTTTGCTAGATAGAGCAGAATCAGCGTTATTTTTTATACAAAAATTCTATAGATCAGTTAATATGGATCTATCGAGAATCTAATTTTAGACTCAGTCTTTATGTTTCAATTTATTCAACATCAAAACGATTTATACCCTGTGCTGAACCTGATGGATCAGAGTTCTGTTTACGGGCTGGATACCGAATTTATCAAGGTCGATACTTTGTGGCCGAAACTGGGTGTGTTTCAGATCAATGTAGACAACAAGGTCTATTTGCTGGATGGAACCACCCTGGATCTGACTGAGTTCTTCAATAAAGTTTTTAACGCCCAGCAGAATATTTTTCATGCTTGTAGCGAAGATATTGATCTGCTTTATCACTATACCCAAAAGAAATCACTGACCAATGTGTTTGATACCCAGGTCGGCATGTCTTTTCTGGGGCATGGTCTGCAAGTCAGCTATCAGAATGCGCTCAAACAGATGCTGGAAGTCGATATCGAAAAAGACCAGACCCGTTCTAACTGGCTGGCACGTCCTTTAAGTTCAGAACAATTACTTTATGCGGCCAATGATGTGCATTATCTGGTCAAGCTGTCTGACAAAATCACACAAGAGCTGGATACGAAATACCTACTGGATTTTGCCTTGCAAGACTGTCGTTTCTTGACTCAGGAAATTGGTGAAGATACACCAACGGCCTTGTTATATCAGGATGTGGGGAATTATCGCCATTCACGCCGTCAGCTGATGCAATTACAGCAATTGATGGTCTGGCGCGATCAGATTGCCAAAGCACTGAATCAGCCACGTAGTTTTATCTTAAAGAATGTCAGTATGATTGATCTGGTCGAGAAGTTCCCGCGCAATAACTTCCAGTTGAGTCAAGTCAAAGATATCCGTTCAAATGTGGTTCGTGAACATGGTAAAACTATTTTAGATTTATTGAAATTCTTGCCGGAACCGGAAAGCTGGCCGTTACGTCTGGCGCGTCCAATCCGTCATTCCTCCAAAGATATCGGCGAAAAGATCGATAACATCATTCAAAATGTAGTCGATGAAACCTCAATTCCAAAAGAAGTGCTGATGCGTAAAAAATGGCTGAATGCCTTGTATCAGCATGTGGTCTTTCATAAGGATGAGCAGGATCTGCCGGATTATTTGCTGGGCTGGCGCTATGAACTGTTAACCCAGCCACTGATTCAGGTGCTGCATCAGGATGAATCTTATTTATCGACCCAGATGAAAGTCAGTGAGTGATCGCTTGCAGGATTGGTTAAAGATAGAGCAATTATACAAAATCACGACTGATGCGTGAGACGTGGCTAATGTTTCTGTCTTTTTTTTGATGTATCCTTGCGGATGTTTTTCCAGAAAAGTCGTTTGAAACATGCAAGTGTCTATCTACAAATCCAGCAAAAAAAGTGAAATGTATCTGTATGTGGCGCGTCCTGCGGATGAAAGCGAAGCTGAAATATTCGAGCCACTCAGCGTATTGTCTGAGCCCGTACAAGCCGCATTTGGACGTGCGACTTTTGTCATGCATCTTGAACTGAGCGAATCGCGTAAACTGGCACGTGCCAATGTATTGCATGTGATGGATTCTATTGCTACACGTGGTTTCTTTTTGCAAATGCCGCCAGAAGGCTTGATTGATCCGAATGCAGTCGCTCCAGAAGGATTGCGTGGCGCTTAATGTTAATTCAGGAGTTGTGAAATGAATGGTTATGTTGCTGTCTTAGACTCAATTCCTGAACAGAGCATTGCTGTTGCAGTTTATCTGCTGGGCAGCCTGATTGCTTTATGGTGCTGGTATGGCGTAACCAAGCGACTGCCTAAGCCGCTAGGTGGTTTTTTGTGGATTTTAGGCTTTGCCATTCTATTGACACCGACGGTATCCGAGGGGCCGAATGCCTCTATCGCACCTGCAATCTTTGGCTTGCTGTTTGGTGTGTTGACCAAAGAGCAAGCTCTGATTTGGATTAATGCGTCACTTATTTTATTTGTCATTGGGATTGGATCTGTGATTGGCTATTGCTGGTCGACCTATGTGTCGAACAAGGGCAATCTTCGTGTTCACAAGAAAAGTTCACCGTTGTAAGTAAAAAAATAAGGTTAAATCATGTCTGCTGATCATCAACAATTTTCAGGTACAGCTCAGTACATTGCGACTGACAGTTTAAAATTGGCGGTTAAAGCTGCCCGTAGTTTACAAAAACCGTTATTGGTCAAAGGTGAACCTGGTACAGGGAAAACTTTATTGGCTGAGCAGGTAGCAGAAAGTCTGGGCCTAAGACTGATCACCTGGCATATCAAGTCCACCACCAAAGCACAGCAAGGCCTGTATGAATACGATGCGGTGTCGCGCCTGCGTGATAGTCAGCTTGGTGATGACCGTGTCTATGACATCAAGAACTACATCAAGCCGGGTAAACTGTGGGAAGCATTTACCAGCGAAGAACGTTGTGTCTTGCTGATTGATGAAATTGATAAGGCAGACATCGAGTTTCCGAATGACTTGCTACATGAACTCGATAAAATGTCGTTCTATGTGTACGAGACCGGGGAAACCATTACCGCAACCCAGCGTCCAATCGTCATCATTACCTCAAATAATGAAAAAGAATTGCCCGATGCATTCCTGCGCCGTTGTTTCTTCCACTATATCGAATTTCCGGATGAAGCGACCATGCGCGAAATCATCGATGTACATTTCGAGAATATCTCTGCCACATTGGTCAATGAAGCCTTGCAGGTTTTCTTTAAATTGCGCCAGATTCCGGGTGTGAAAAAACCACCATCAACATCTGAGCTGATTGACTGGCTCAGCCTGCTCATGGCTGACGACATGCCGGAAGATATTTTGCGCAATACTGATAAATCCAAAGCGATTCCACCCTTGTACGGCGCCTTGATCAAAAATGAGCAAGATGTACAGTTGCTTGAACGTCTAGCCTTTATGTCACGTCGTTAAGGGAGAAACACGCATGTTTGTGCGACTGTTTTATACCTTACGCAAATACGGCGTACCGGTCTCAACCCGTGAGCTGATCGATTTGAATCAGGCGGTTGCGGCTGGACTGGTCTTTGCCGATCAGGATGAGTTCTATCAGCTGGCCAAAACTGTAATGGTTAAGGATGAGCGCTATTTCGACAAATTCGATCGCGCCATGAAAGACTATTTTGATGGTATCGCGACCTTTGATCTGGATGAACTGCTGAATCAGGTGCATAAGCTGCCCAAAGACTGGTTCGATCTTGAACTGCTTGAAAAGCATTTGACTCCTGAACAGCGCGAAGAGCTGAAAAAAGCCGGATCATTAGAAGAGCTGATGAAAATGCTGGAAGAGCGCTTGCGCGAACAGCATAAAAAACATCAGGGTGGCAACAAGATGATTGGTACCGGCGGCACTTCGCCTTTCGGTGCTTATGGCGATCATCCGGAAGGGGTGCGTATTGGTGGGCCGGGACGGAAACGCTCTGCGGTAAAAGTCTGGGAGCAGCGTCAATATCGCAACCTCGATGATGAGCAGATTCTGGGAAGTCGCCAGATGCAAATGGCACTGCGCCGTTTGCGTAAATTCGCGCGTCAGGGTGCAGCCGAAGAGCTGGATATCGATGGCACGATTCGTGAAACCGCCAAGCAGGGTGTTTTAGACGTACAGCTGGTGCCTGAACGTCGTAACCGCATTAAAGTCTTGATGCTGTTTGATGTTGGCGGTTCGATGGATTCGCATATTGCCCAGTGTGAAAAGCTGTTTAGCGCAGCCAAAACCGAATTTAAAACCCTGGACTATTTTTATTTCCATAACTGCCTGTATGACTATGTCTGGAAAGACAATATCCGCCGGTCCAGCTCGCGCATGAATACCTGGGATTTATTCAATACCTATGGCCGTGATTACCGGGTGATTGTGGTTGGTGATGCCAGTATGGCGCCTTATGAAATCACCTCGGTCGGTGGTTCGGTTGAATATATGAATGATGAAGCAGGACAGGTCTGGTTGCAGCGTCTACGTCAGCATTTTGATAAAACCGCATGGCTGAATCCCGAAGAAGAAAACTATTGGCATTACACGCATAGCATTGGTTTAATTAAGCAAATCTTTGAAGATCATATGTTTCCAATGACTTTGAAAGGCATTGAAGATATGACCAAATATCTCGCGCGTTAATTTTATTTTTCTGTTAGTGGCTTTATCTATAATTATGAGTGGGTTAACCACATTATTTTAGGATAAAGTCATTTGTTGTACATTCCAAAGTTCAGGAATTATTATGGCTCATCAAATTAATGGTATTGCTTTACCCAATGAGGACGGCTTTTTTGGTCAATATGGCGGTCAGTTTATTCCGCCCGATCTAAAACAGGCGATGGACGATATCAATGTCGCTTATCAGGAAATCCGCCATACTCCAGAATTCCAGAACGAGCTTAAAGACCTGTTTGCCAACTATGTGGGTCGTCCAAGTCCTTTATTTCATGCCAAGCGTCTGTCAGATCAGTTAGGCGGTGCACAGATTTATCTGAAACGTGAAGATTTAAATCATACAGGTGCACACAAGATCAATCATTGTCTGGGTGAGGCTTTGCTGGCCAAATACATGGGCAAGACCAAAGTCATTGCAGAAACTGGTGCGGGTCAGCATGGGGTGGCATTGGCAACTGCCTGTGCCTTGGTTGGGATTCCATGTGAAATTCACATGGGTCAGGTGGATATTGAAAAAGAGCATCCAAACGTCGTAAAAATGAAGATTCTGGGTGCGCGCCTGATCTCTGTGACGCGTGGTACAGCAACCCTGAAAGATGCAGTTGATAGTGCATTTGAAGAATACTTGAAAGACCCGAAAAATTATATCTATGCCATTGGTTCGGTGGTGGGGCCGCATCCATTTCCAATGATGGTACGTGATTTCCAGTCCATTATCGGTGATGAAATCAAAGTGCAAAGTAATGACCGTTTTGGTGCAAACCCGGACTATGTGGTGGCCTGTGTTGGCGGTGGTTCCAATGCAGTGGGTGCATTTACCGCGTTTTTAAATGAACCGGAAGTAAAGCTGGTGGGCGTAGAGCCGGGAGGTCATGGCCTGGACACCGATATGCATTCGGCGACCTTAACACTGGGTAAACCAAGTCAATTGCATGGTATGGCCTGCTATGTGCTGGAAGATGAGCAGGGTGAACCTTTACCGGTACATTCGATTGCTTCTGGCCTGGATTATCCTGGTGTGGGGCCGCAACATAGTCTGCTTAAGGATTTGGGCCGGGTCGAGTACACCACCGCCACCGATCAGGAATGTCTGGATGCTTTCATGACCTTGTCGCGTGTAGAAGGTATTGTGCCGGCTTTAGAAAGTTCACATGCAGTGGCCTGGGCAATTCGTGAAGCAGGCAAATTGCCAAAAGAAGTCAAGATCGTGGTCAATCTTTCTGGTCGTGGTGATAAAGACTCGGATTATGTGGCAGAAAAATTAGGTCTAAACTGATTTTATCCAAAACACGAGTATAAAAAATCCCGGTTATATACCGGGATTTTTTATACATTCAATCGAAGCTTGATCTTCAGTTATTTAAATGCGCTTCAAATATTGGAGAGAAAGCCAGAGATGCTTTTAACCTGAAATATATTGCTGTAATTGATCAATCAGTTTGCGTTGGTCATCCATTGCTGCTTTGACCAAATCTCCGATTGAAATCAGACCAAGCAGTTTTTCATCTTCTACTACTGGCAGATGCCGTAGATGGCGCTCAGTCATTAAGGCTAAACAGTCTTCTACAGTCGTCGAGGTATTTACGGTAATCACTTTAGAGGTCATGATTTCATTGACTGTGGTATCGAAAGAGGTTCTTTGCATCAGGGCGATTTTACGGGTGTAATCCCGCTCCGACAAAATCCCTACCACGTTATCTTCATGCGTTACCACAAGTGCCCCGATTCCTTTATCAGCCATCAAGGTGATGGCCTCTAAAACAGTAGAATCTGGACGGATGGTATAAATAGCTTGATGCATTTTTTCATTCAGCACCTGTGCCACATTGGTCATGCTTCATCATCCTTACTGGTCAATTTATTATTAATCCTAGAGTATGCCTTCAACCTGAACATCTCTAAGTGTTTAGGTTTTAGTCTTTATAAATAGCATGTTATTTACGCAATGTGCAGTCTTTGTTGTGAAAAAAATAGATGACGCATCTGTGCAGTGCTCAGTTTAAGTCTGGTGCCATTGGTATTGCACAGGGCTGGGGTGACATTCAGGCGCGACAAGGTCGGCAATAATGCATTTTCAAAATCTTCAGAATTGATTTTACGCGGAGCATAATCAGGCCAATGTTGCTGGGCATAATTTTTGGCATCGAGAGGATTTAGCCAAAACGGGAAAATACAGTCTTCCTGATCACGCATCATTGCCCAGCCTTTATGATATGCGCCCCATAGCTCGCCACAATTCCTTAAAGATTTCAGCATGGTGATCTTGAAAAGGGATTCTTTACAGATCGGATCAATTTGAATAATTTTTCGTGGTTTCATTAGAATAAAGTGCTATTGGATGTCAGACCCTATTCTAGGAACTTTATAAGTAATTACTGTTTCAGCTTTGCAAGGATTGGTAAGAAAATATGTATTTATTGCTATTTATCGAAAAAAAGGGCTGAAAAAAACGCCACCTAGGTGACGTTTCATTATGCTTGCAGGGTGGCCATGTTCTGCCAGTACTGCGCTTTGAGTGAATCCCGTTCTACACGGAAACCTTGATAATAAAGTTCTGCTAAAAAAAGCGCTGCTTTACCATGACCTGCACGAGCTGCATCTTCAAGCTGTTTTACCGCATCCACAAAGTTCATTTGGGATTGGATGGTATTCACGGCATCTGCATACAGATGTTCCAGATCGTGTTGAGAGAGTTGTTGTATCATATAAAAACTCCTTAATTTTAATTATGATTACAGGACAGACTAATCAGTCTAAATACAAATATAACTTACTATTGTTAAACTAATATTACAAAATAATGGAAAAGTCAACCATTCGATTTTATTCGTTTACTTTAGTTATAGTTTACATGACTAAACTATACACACTTATAAATATTATTAAGATAAATTGTAAATAGAGATCAAACAATAAGGAGAAAACCATGATGACAAGAACTTTAGATGGTGTAAATTTTGATATGCCACCAACTGCTGGGCAAATCCTGGAACTTGCACATTTGCATCGCAAAAAACTGGATGACGCTATATTTAGTAAATATACGCATCTGGGTAATTATGGGCTGGCACAACGTAAAGAGGTGTATGACTTTACCCGTGCTCTGGATGTCAATCAGCGTGAGCAGTTCTATAAACTCTATAATGGCGAGTTGGTTCGAATTGCAGATGAAGATCGCCTGCATCCCCCTGAAGCAGAAGCGGGGTTAAGTAAATTTGCTGTTGCACTGGTATTGGTGATTGTAGCATTGGTGCTGTATTCAACTATTCTGAGCAGAATGATGAGCTAATCCGCAGAGTCGTGGGTTTTAGCCCTGCTAAATATGGCGCTACTGACTTGAACTTATATAAACCTAACCATACACTACCTTTAACTTGAGGTAGTGTATGTCTATAGATACAGAAAAGTTAATTCAATGGTTCAGCAGAATCAAGCTGGAACAGATTTATAATATTGTTGTCATTTTTATGGTTGTGGTAATTTTATTTTTAGCCGCATTGGCTCTCTATCGTCCGCTTAACATCTCTCAAATCACCCAGATTCGGCAACTTTCTGAACAGCAAAATTTGCCCCAAACTCAGGATCTGGCACTGGCTCTATTAGAGCAGCAGCATATCCGTCGTGGGCAGTATCTTAAATTGATGCAGGCCTATCAGCAGGAGTCTCTGCGGGCGCGTCAGCTGCCACCGCTCTCGGTGGAGATGCCTTAGGCACAGGGTTTGCTGGCAAATTGAAATTGGCATCCATTAAATTCTGCTCCAAACGCATTTTCAAGGCATCTTTATCCAGTTCTTTATTGACCACGACCAGCGTTAGGCGGTCTGGATGTAAATGTTTGCGTATTGCATTTTGCACATCCTTTGCGCTAATTCTGGCTAGACGTTCCGGATAACTGGATAAATAATCATTTTGCTCACTATAAAAGCCCATATTGCCTAACTGGGCATTAATGGTGGCATTGCTGCTGTAATTGTTAGGGAAGGCGCGCAGCATGCCTGCTTTGGTTTCTTCCAGACGTTGAGTGTCAATCGGTTGGCTGACAAAATTGATAAATGCCTGATGTGCAATCTGAATACTCTCTAGTAGCTGATCCTGCCGTGTAGAATATTTAAAGCTGAATACTCCGGGTGCCTGACTAAAGCTGAATGAGCTATAAGCGCCGTAGCTAAAACCACGTTTGACCCGCAGTTCCTGCATCAGTACCGCATTAAATCCACTCCCGCCAAACATGCGGTTGGCGACTTCTAGAGCCAGTCGGTCTTCAGTAAAGCGTGATGGCCCTATATGTCCAAAGGTGACATGCGCCTGAGACGAGTTATAAGGTAAATGCACCACTTCAAAACCAGATTTAATTTCAGGCTGTGGTAATGCAGCTGCTTTTTGACCTTGAGTTAAATTGCCGGCAATCCGTTCTGACAGTTCCAGCGCCTGTTTGGGGCTGAGTTTACCGGTAATAGCAATATTCATATTTTGCGCCACCAGAAACTGATCACGGAATTGTTTTAATAATTCGGCATTAATTTTCTTGGTACTGCCTTGGGTGCCACTGATTGGTTCTGCATAAGGATGCTGACCATATAGAGTACGATAAAAACGAATATCCATCAGCCGGCTTGGATTTTCCTGTAATTGCTTTTGTCCCACTTGGGTATTGCTTAAAGCCAGATTAATACTGGAGGGTTTAAATGACGCATTCTTTAGAACTTCCATCATCATTCCGAGTGCCGGTTCCAATTTATTTGGATCTGAAAGCGTACGCAGCCGAACCACAAACATGTCTCGATAGGCCTGTACGCTAAATTGTGCGCCGGCTTGGTCAAAAATTGCCGCCACCTGATTCGCACTATATCTGTCTGTGCCTTCACGCATCAGCCTGGCTGCCATGCTGGACAGGCCATAGAGTCCTTTAGTAATTTCTTGATCACGCGCCGAACCGGCATTAAAGGTCAGCTGGATATCCACCATTGGAAGATCTTGGGTTTCAACAAATAGCGTACGTACCTGATAGCGATTGTTCAGGTCGTGAATATACGGTGCCTGAAATTCACGCTGCGGATTGAGATTTTTCAGGCTTTGCAACAGAGGGATAGACTGTAACTGACTCGGATTATCGTTTTGATCGGGTTGAGGGTCCAGATAATTTTCTGCATGAACAGCAGAAGCAAAACTTAAAATAAAAATAAGTAAAAAAGGGCGAAGATGATGACGCATTGCAATCCCCATTATTGGGCTTTTTGTTCAGGTGAGAGATAAAGTGTGCTGAGATTGTCTCGGACGAAATAGGCATTGGCGACACGCTGGATATCCTGAACGCTGACACTTTCAAAATGCTTGGGTAGTTCATCCATCAGCCGATAACTCAGTCCATTGACTTCCAGATTGCCAATCATTTTGGCCTGGCCGGCAATATCATCCTGACTATAAATCAAGCTGGAGATAAAGCGGGTGCTGATACGATCTACTTCCTGTTGGGTCATGGCGGTGGTTTTGAGTAAATCCACTTCATCCTGAATCGCTTGTTGTGACTCTTGCAAAGATACGCCTGGCGCAGGTAAGGCAGAAATGCCAAACAGGCTGTCACCACGATTATAAGGATCATAAGAAGCGCTGACAGAGGTCAGAATTTTACGATCACGCACCAGACGGTCTTGCAGGCGTGAAGAAATGCCGCTGTCCAAAAGGCTACGAATAATGGTCAAGGCATACGCATCTTGGGGGTTTTTGGCAGTGCCGAGGGATTTCACATTCCAGGTCATGTACAGATTGGGCACCTGAACATTACTGTTAATTTCCATATGTCGATAGCCTAAGCGTTCAAACTCCAGCACATCATTACGTGGCGGTGTTGGACGCGCAGGAATATCTCCAAAATATTTTTGCACTTGCGCTAAAGCCGCTTCCGATTCCACATTTCCGACAATTACCAGAATGGCATTATTCGGGCTATACCAGTCCCGATACCATTTTTTGATATCATTTAACTGAATATTATTTAGAGTTTTCATATGTCCAATCACCGGTTGGCGATAATGGCTGGTCGGATAACTGATCCATTTAAAGCGTTCAAAGGCCTGAGCGCGCGGGTTGTCATCGGTACGCTGGCGCCGTTCTTCCATCACCACTTTAATTTCTGGCGCAAAGTCCTGCTGCCGCAGTAATAAATTGCTCATGCGGTCAGATTCAAGTTCCAGTGCCATGGGGAAATAGGCTTTAGGATAGAGCTGATAATAATTGGTGTAATTGGTAAAGGTGGCGGCGTTGATGCTGCCGCCATAAATCCGGCTCAGACGGGTAAATTCGTCATTTGGAACTTTATGCGTACCTTTGAACATCATATGTTCAAGTGCATGCGATACCCCCAGAATATTGCCAGATTCATCACTGCTGCCGACTTTATACCAGATCTGGGTCATCACCATGGGCGCACGATGGTCTTCCCGAATAATGACTTTTAATCCATTGCTTAAAGTCGTTTCAAAAGTGGTGCGTGATAATTCACTGCGAGTCTGGGCTTGGGCCTGATTAATACTTAATCCCAGCAATAAGGCACCAAGTGGATAAAGTGTTTGTTTAATCATTCTGGAAAAAGAGGAGACAGTCAAAAAGGTGGCGGACACTAGATCTCCCAAAAATAGGCATTTGTATTTAGGGTTATTTTTAATAAATGCGGAGATGAAAGCAACCAAGAGCTGTAGCTTTTTGGTATGTTTGTCCAGCATTTGCATTGCTAGCTGCAAAGCAGGCAAGTTATGGTAGAATCTGGGTTTTTAACGCAATGCTTTTCAAGGATTCGGCATGCAACAGCAATCTAATGGGCAAAACAAATTTTTGATTGATGCTGATATCGGAGATGATGATGTCACATTACCGAGCTTACCTGCGGTCAATGTGCCTATCGTAGAAACGCCAAGCGAAGCAGCTGTAGTTTCTGCACCTGTCGTAACAGAAACTGAAAATGAAGATTCTGCGGCGAAAGGTGGCTTCTTTAGCCGTATGAAAGAGGGTTTAACCAAAACCCGTAAAAACCTTGCCGATGGGATGGTCAATATCCTGATCGGTGGTAAAGAAATTGATGATGAATTATTAGAAGAAGTCGAAGAGCAGCTGCTGGTGGCCGATATTGGTGTGGAAGCCACCAAGACCATCATTGCTAACCTGACCGAGCGTACCGAACGTGGTGACTTGATCTACTCGCATTCACTGTATAAGGCGCTTCAGGAAGAACTGGTGGCTTTATTGGCACCCCGGGTAAAACCGCTACACATTGATCCGAATAAATCGCCTTATGTGATTTTAGTGGTCGGTGTAAATGGTGTAGGTAAAACCACCACGATTGGTAAACTGGCCAAACGTCTGCAAGGTGAAGGCAAGACTGTCATGCTGGCGGCAGGTGATACTTTCCGTGCAGCTGCAACGGAGCAGCTGCAAATCTGGGGTGAGCGTAATAATATTGCGGTCGTGGCTCAAGGCAATGGTGCAGACTCGGCTTCAGTCATTTTCGATGCTTTTGAAAGTGCGCGTGCCAAAGGCGTAGATGTATTAATTGCTGATACAGCTGGTCGTTTGCATAACAAAGGTCATTTGATGCAAGAGTTGACCAAAGTAAAACGTGTCATGCAGAAAATTGATGCGACTGCACCACATGAAGTGATGTTGGTTGTCGATGCCGGAACAGGTCAGAATGCCATTAACCAGGTCGAAATGTTTGATGAGGCGGTAGGCCTAACCGGTTTGACCATTACCAAGCTCGATGGGACTGCCAAAGGTGGCGTACTGTTTAATATTGCCAGTCGTACTCATGTGCCGATTCGCTTTATTGGTGTGGGTGAGAAAATTGATGACTTGCGTCCTTTCTCTGCCAAATCTTTTGTTGCTGCATTGTTTGAAACTGAAAATAAATAATGCGTGATAATTCACACAAACTCCGCTAAGTGCGGAGTTTGTTGTTTTTGAGAGGTTTGAATGCTTTAAAAATCAGCTAGAAAATATGAACCAGATCTATCTACCGTAATAAAGCCATTATACTTGTATGGGATTATTCGAGCTGTTTTAGCTGGGTTTTGTGGGGGGAAGAAATGGCATTGCTAAATAAAATTGGTCAGGTATTAACAAGTGATATAACCAAGGACTTTAAATTTTCGAAAAAAAACAAACCTGATGATGATTTGAAACTGACTTTTGTTGATCAGTTGAAAAAGCGCCGTAGTATTTATGAACTTGGCAAGCGGGTACATTATAGTCAGGCGTATCTGAGTGAAATGCTTCAGGCAGCAGTTCGCAGTTGTCCTTCAGCCTATAATTCCCAAAGTACGCGGATTGTAGTGTTATTTGCGGATTCTCATTATAAGTTTTGGGAACTTGTCAAACAGGTTCAGCGCCAGCATGTGCCCACACATATTTACGAAGGTGCAGAGATCAAGTTAAATCAGTGTGCCGCGGCATATGGCACGATTTTATTTTACGAAGATCAAGCCGTGATTCAGCAACTACAAAAGAAAATGCCGCTCAATGCAGAAGATTTCCCGATCTGGTCTGAACAGACATCAGGAATGGCGCAATTTGCCGTGTGGACTGCATTGGCAGATTCGGGTTTAGGTGCATCTTTACAGCATTATAATCCGCAGATCGACACTTTAGTCGCCGAGCATTTTGACATTGAAAAGAGCTGGTTGTTACGTGCCCAACTTTGCTTTGGCTCGATTGAGCAGGCAGCAAAAGAAAAATTAGAACAGCAAGATCAGCACTTTTTTAAAGTATTGGGTTAAAAACCGATGAAGGACGGTATAGCAGCATGGATGCTGCGAATGAAATCTAATACAAATATTCTATTCAGATCTAAGTCTGATTGTTCTATAAATAAAACACATTGTTATGGGAATGCACCTGTTTTAAGTGCTCAAAACACGTAGTATGACTTTATCAGTTTTTAATAATCAAAATACATAGAGGTGAATTTATGGCATTTTTAGATCAAATCAAACAGCGCCGAAGCATTTATACCATTGGGAAAAATGTGAGCCTGGAGCAGGCTGAAATTGAAAATCTCATTAAAGATGCAGTTAAACACAGCCCATCATCTTTTAACTCGCAAACTTCTCGTGTGGTAATTTTATTTGGTCAATCACATGATACTTTCTGGCATATTGTGCGTGAAACCTTGCGTGATCTTGTTTCGACAGATGCATTTGAAGCAACCAATAATAAAATTAATGGTTTTGCAGCAGGTTATGGCACCGCATTGTTTTATGAAGACCAGAATGTGGTGAAATCGATGCAAGAACAGTTTGCACTCTATGCCGATAACTTCCCGGTCTGGTCAGAGCATTCTTCAGCCATTGCGCAGTTTGCAACCTGGACAGCTTTGGCAGAGAAAAATATCGGTGCCTCGTTGCAGCATTACAATCCAATTATTGATGAAGAAGTTGCACAAACTTTTGAAGTCCCATCGCACTGGAAGCTTCGCGCGCAATTGGTCTTTGGTTCTATTGAAGCACCTGCAGGCGAAAAAACCTTTATGGATGATGCGGAGCGTTTTAAAACCTTTGCATAAATCGGGTTTCAGCTAAAAAGAAGTGCTTTTGTGCTTCTTTTTTTATTTGTACTGGCTAATAGCAGATAATTTAAAATTGCTAGTCAAATAAATGCTAAAAGTTCAGGTGAAATAAGAGAAGTTTTTGTCATAAAATTGTCATTTCGACGCGGCATAGTGCAGCTCAACTTTAATAATTAACTTGAAATGAGTAGATGATATGGATTTTCGTATTGCGGCAACTGTAGCGGCACTGTTGTTTAGTACCTCGGTTTTTTCAGCGGTGACTATTACAGTACCTGAAGAAATTAAGATCGTTGCGGTAAATAATCAAGAAATAAAATCAAGTCTATTACGTTCTAATTCAACTTATAAACTGGATGCTGGAATGAATAATATCAGCGTCCGCTATAATGAGTTTTTTCAGCACTCTGATAATTCACATGACATTTTAAAGTCGGGAGTGCTTACTGTAAAAACTCCAGAGCTTAAAGATGGTGAAACCTATCGTTTAGCGTTAATTAATGCACCTCAGAATTTTGACGAAGCTAAAAAGTACCAGGATCAGCCCATCATTGGCTTATATGATGCAAAAAATCAGCTGCTTGTTCAGCAAGCGGGCGCTAAAGATGCAGCGAGAACATGGTTTGCAAATAATGTATTGACCAAAACAGTCGAGATGAGTAGCAAGTCAGCAACATCACTTAATCAACCAGCACCTGTATATGCTCAGGCAGCTAGTGTAGCTACGGTCGCCACTCCTCAAACTCAATTCATCGGGCAGAATGATCAACAACTCATTCAATTATGGCAAAAGGCCTCCAAAGCTGAACGTCAAAAAATTATGACTTGGTTGGCTGAACAGACGAATTAAAAGATAAAGTATGAAGGATCAAATGGTATTGATGCTTTTTTAATAGGTAGAGTGCAGAGATTTATATTTGGTTATACTTTTAATGCAAAAAATCTGGAAAATCTCTCAGAAAAGGCTAAAAATAACATTTTAGATTAAAAAATAAACGTACACGTCACTTTTTTGAATCTTTTTGAGAAAAGCCCTTGCGCTTGTTTTTAAAGTGTATAGAATACGCTGCATCAAGGCGATACAGCAAAACGAACTTAGCTGATTAAGTTAGGTTGTTGTGTGAGTTGCCTGGTAGCTTGTTTCTGACGAAGAGCAAGAAGATCATTAAGAGCTTATGAAGAACAACTTGTGTGGATTTTTACTGGTTGATCGATCGAAATTATTTTCATTGATTGATGGTAGAAATGACTCGAAGTTTATTTGAGAAATATTTGTCAGAA
>NZ_VOYB01000022.1:0-37299 GCF_013420445.1 Acinetobacter sp. YH01006
AACTTTTTTGCCAAGCTCAAGCAGTATCGTGCTATTGCCACACGCTATGATAAATTGGCTCAAAACTTCTTATCAGCGATCTACCTGGCTTCAACAATCATTTGGCTTAATTGATGACACGCCCTAGCATAATTATTCAAACTGATTGAACTTTACATCGACGACTAATACGAAACTTATTTATTATCTAAGCTTATATATTGAATGGCAATTTTTTTAATGAATCACCACTTAGCTGTGGTGTAATGAGATTACAGACATTATAAATAAGCGCCTATGTATCACATTATCGAGTGTGTTGGCTTTTAAATTTTAGTAACTTCAATATTTTTTTAATTGACAGAACGCAACAATCAATTTTTAATCAGCAGATTGTTGCATAAATGGAATTTTGGAATGCTGACTGATCTTGATGATTTTTACTGCTTTGCACAGGTGGTGGAACATGGCGGCTTTAGCGCAGCTGAACGTGCAACAGACATCCCTAAATCCAAGCTTAGCCGTCGTGTCCATAACTTGGAAGAACGTCTAGGTGTCCGCCTGATTCAACGCAGCTCGCGTCATTTTGCGGTTACCGATATTGGCATGAACGTTTACCGCCATGCACAGGTCATGTTAAATGCAGCACAGGCAGCACATGATCTGGTCGATCATCTTAGTACCGAACCGCGTGGAACCATTAAAGTCAGTTTACCAGTGTCTATTGCCCAGAATGAACTGGCAAAAATTCTGCCAGATTTTTTGAAAAAATATCCTGAAATTAAAGTTCAGATGATGATCACCAATCGCCGGGTCGATATTATCAATGAAGGCTTTGATCTTGCCTTACGTGTTCGTTCCAGCCTGGATGATGACCCAAATCTGGTGATTCGCCAGTTTGAAAAAATTGAGCAGCACTTATTCGCAAGTCAAGGTTACTTAAATGAATTTGGTGAACTGAAAACCCCTGAGCAACTGGCTGAGCATAAAATCCTGAGTATGGCTGAAGACCATACCGAACAGTTTCTGACCTTACAAAATGAACAGCAGGAACAGAAAAAAATCCGTGTCAGTCCAACGGTCATGGGGTCTGATTTAAATATGCTGGCACAACTGGCCGCGTCAGGCTCAGGCATCACTTTGTTACCAGATAACGTGGTCGAGCAGTACGTGGCAAGTGGTGAACTGGTTCGAGTGCTTCCTGACTGGAAAGCACCGCATGGTATTTTTCATGCGGTTTATCCCTCACGTCGCGGTCTGCTGCCTGCAGTCCGGGTATTTATTGACTATCTGGTCGCAGAATTAAACCATAGCTAATAAAAATATGGACAAAAAAATAGCTCATTCTTGGGGAAAAATGAGCTAGAGAAACAGGTCACTACAGCACAGTGAATAAAAAAGAAAACTTTGTAACTGATTCTCAGTCTAACCAGACTTCTATTTTCAAACCATTGTTTTGCTGTAGTGTTTTGTATATTTTTGTCAGCAAAAACGATGAACGTGTAAATTTGGCAAGTCAAAAGTTTTTAACAGAAATCCCGTCAAAATTTTAAATTTCCGGATAATCACCCGTGCCTTCAGGCCATGGAGAGAGTAATTCAAATCCGGTTTCGGTCACATAAACCATATGTTCCCATTGTGCAGACCACGATTTATCCGTGGTAACCACAGTCCAGCCATCTTTTAGTTCTTTGACACGAGCTTTACCCATATTTACCATCGGCTCAATGGTAAAGACCATACCCGGCACCAGCTTGATGCCTTGACCCGGCTGTCCATAATGCAGAATATTCGGTTGTTCGTGATAAACCTTGCCGATGCCATGACCGCAATACTCACGCACAATCGAATAGCCTTCACGCTGTGCAACGGTTTGAATTGCATAACCAATATCGCCTAAGGTAGCTCCCGGCTTCACTGCATGAATCCCGGCCAGCATCGCTGCATAGGTGGTATTGACCAGACGTCTGGCTTCTGGAGATGGCGTTCCCACATAATACATCCGGCTGGTATCACCGAAATAACCATCTTTGATGATCGCCACATCAATATTGATAATATCACCATCCTGCAACACGGTTTTTGAGGATGGAATACCGTGACAGACTACTTCATTCGGCGAAATGCAGGTGGTCTTGGTATAACCATAATAGCCAATATTGGCCGGTGTTACTTTTAGAGTATTGATAATAAAATCATGACAGAGATCATCCAGATATTCGGTCGTGACACCTGGCTTGACATGCTCCCCGATCATCGCTAAAACTTCTGCGGCCAAACGCCCAGATATCCGCAGTTTTTCAACATCTTGCTCAGTTTTAAGACTTATCGCTAGAGCTCGCATATACCTATCCTCACTATGAATCCCTGAATTATAATCCCTTTTTTGCGAAATATGTCGCAGTTGTTGAGTTTCGGCACAGCAATTTTCCTTGAAATAGGACTTTTCACTGCTGCTTATTTGTACAAACAATAACTGACATATTTTGATATCAAGTGCAGATATTTTTTGAGCTTATAAGGAAAAATATATTTTTAAGCGAATTATCAAACATATATTTCTACCAAGATTTGAATGACCGGTTATGTGATCCGCAAACTCACTAGAATCAAGGCTTCCAGCCTTAAAATAAACTCCAAAAAATTGGACATATACACTAAAATCGCTTTCTTTTGGTCGATTGATCTCCCTTTATGACAAGTCTGCGTACCCGGGATATTGTCGCCCTAGGTTTTATGACCTTTGCACTGTTTATTGGTGCGGGCAACATTATCTTCCCCCCGATTGTGGCTCAACAAGCTGGTGAACATGTATGGCTCGCTGCTTTAGGTTTCCTTATTACTGCAGTCGGCTTACCTGTAATTACCATTATTGCGTTGTCGCGCGTTGAAGGCTCCATTCAGGCACTCAGTTCCCCACTTGGTAAAGCAGCCAGTATTTTACTGACTGTGGTGTGTTACTTAGCTGTTGGCCCTTTATTTGCAACACCGCGTACTGCAACCGTTTCTTATGAAATTGGTTTTTCTTCTTACTTTGGTGATGAATCGAGCAGCCTGCTCATGTACAGCATCATCTATTTTTCTATAGTCACTGTGGTGTCTTTATATCCAAACAAGATTCTGGATACAGTTGGCTATTTCCTGTCACCGCTTAAAATTATTTCTTTGATCATTTTGGGTGTGGCAGCCGTAATGATTCCTGCCAGCAATCCACCGGCAGCGATCAATAATTACGTTACCAGTCCGGTGACTGAAGGCATCGTCAATGGTTATTTGACCATGGACACTTTAGGTGCTTTGGTTTTCGGGATCGTGATTGTGAAAGCGATTACTTCACGTGGTGTAACCGATAAAAAACTGATTACCAAATATGCGGTGAATGCCGGCATTATTTCCGGTATTGGTTTAACACTGGTGTATTTAAGTCTGTTTAAACTCGGACTCGGTAGCCACGAAATTGCACCGAATGCAGCCAATGGTGCCATTATCCTGCATGCCTATGTACAACATGCCTTTGGTGATATGGGTGCTTATTTCCTGTCTGGCATGATTTTTATTGCCTGTATGGTGACTGCGATTGGCCTGACCTGCGCCTGTGCCGAATATTTCTCCAGTTTGACTAAAATTCCATACAAGATTTTTGTATTTATTCTGGTCGGTTTCTCACTGATTATTTCAAATCTGGGTTTAACCAAACTGATTGCCGTTTCGGTGCCCGTATTGAGCGCGATTTATCCACCTGCAATTAATGTGATTTTATTGAGCTTCTGCGCTAGCTTCTTCAAAAAACCGTCTCATGTGATTGCACCAGTGACGCTAGTGGCATTTATCTTCGGTATTTTTGATGGAATAAAAGTTGCTGGTTTTGAATTGCCTGCCGTACTACAAAATTTGCCGCTCTCAGAACAGAATCTGGCCTGGTTTATTCCATCCATGATTGTATTGCTAATTGCAGCTGTGATTGACCGTATTAGAAACTAATCTTTCTAGGCTGTCTGATAAAGATCGTATTTTTACCCAAAATCCGGTTTTAGCGTGATCAATAATTGTCAGGTTTTACCCAAACGGACTTTTATTGTTTCTTACAGACAATATCAAATCATCGCTGTGTGTCTATTTACTCGTGCTTTTTCCAGAAAGTGTGATTCATAATTAGGCTCGAATGATCCTATTTTTAATATAAATATAAATAATTTTTTGAATTTTAGCTTTTAGATACATGTTGTTGCTGACTTAAACCATCTTGCCCCCTGACTTATACACAGTCTTACATTCTATTGATTAACACTACATATCTTTGGCGTAGAATTTGCATTTTCTATCTGCTCACATCAAACAATTGCTAGCTATTGTTTTCATGACGATATGGAGGTGTAATCTGAATATATAATGCTTTACTAATCAATTGATTATGTATTTTTACGACTAAAGAAGGCCATTTTGACCCTGAAAGTGCAGCCCGATGGTTGCAAAGGCTGATATTAAACAGTACAACTGTATGTTCAATTCTGACTAACTTAATCTGCTTTAGTCTTCAATAACATAAATAAATGGGAGGGATGGAGATGTTATCATTACATTTCAACAAGCAAGTCTTCATTGACGCTCTTAAAGCCAACGACACCAATCTGGTGACATTTATATGCACCACTTTTGCACTTATGCTGACTTTAACCGTCCATTGCTTAATTCAAGGTAATTTAAAACTTGAATACTTTGGTTATGCGCTGATCGTCTCAGCTGCTTTCTTCCTATGGGCTGCCATAGACCAGAAATACCGATAATCAAATTTTAAATTAGCCCAGATGGATGATGTGGCCAGTCATCCATCTGGTAAAAAAACCAAAATATTACTTTTAAGAATAATTAAAATAGCCCACCAAATGCGCCATAGAGTAAAATCCCCGTTCCTCCAAGTTCTGCAATAATTAATCCCAGCATTGCCAAGCTCATCAGACTGCCAGGTAGATGAAACCGACCCAGTTGATGCGGTTGCTTAAACTGATTGGTGGTATCTTGCAGGAAACCATGCAGCATATAAGCTGCAATCGAAAAACTAAAAAATACGATATTCACCAGTACGCAGATCAAATTCATGGCACTGGATAAATCGGAATAATATGCCAGAACTGCCAGAATTAGCGTCGCTGGTGCATATAGCAGACTGCTACGATGGGCAATATCGACATAATAATGTGCGCGTGACTGTGGTGATTGACGGATCTGCCAATACTTCCAGACCCCGGTAAACATCCCAATCCACAAGAATATTCCACTAAAAATAATGGCGATTTTAACGGCCAGTGCAAGTTCCATTGATAGCATAAGCTCATTCCATATCTATTATTTTACTGACTTTTAAGTCATGCTTTGCGCAAGCATCCCTTCAAAAACTGTATAAAGTTAAAGCTTCATCAGGAAGCTAAAATCATAGTGTATCGTATGTCTGAATTTGAAACATTAACTCTACAGTGCCAGGATGGCTATCACTTAAGTGCACGCTTTTATGCGGCTTCTTCAGAATCTGAAAAACGTCCGGTATTGGTCTGTCCTGCCACAGGTATTACCCAACAGTTTTATCATCATTTCTGCATCTGGTTGCAAGCTCAGGGCTATGCGGTACTGGTCTTTGACTTTCGGGGAATTGGTGAGTCACTCGCAGGCCCTTTAAAACAGTCCAAAGCCAGCATTGTGCAATGGGGTCAACTGGATATTCCCGCCGCGATTGATGCTTTATTAGCACGTACTCATGCAGAAAAAGTGATTTTGCTGGGGCATAGTGCTGGTGGTCAGCTTCTGGGGATCGTACCGAATTATGACAAAGTTGCAAAAGTGGTGGCTGTTGCTGGCTCAACCGGACATGTCAAAGGACTTAAAGGTAAAACCAAACTGCTGGCGCCGGTCATGTTCAATCTCATTTTCCCACTGGCCCGTATGAGCAAAGGATATGCTCCAACTCAAGCGATTGGCATGGGCGAAAATCTGCCTAAAGATGTGGCGCGTGAATGGGCACAGTTCTGTAGCAAACCGGGCTATGTCATGAATGCAATGGGTAAAACCCTATTACCACGCTCAGATTTTCATGCTCAAATCACCTGCCCGATTATTTCGATCTGGTCATCGGATGATGAAATTGCAACAGAAGCAAATGTAAAAGATTTACTGCGTTTATACCCCAATGCAGACACTCAGATGATTGAGCTTCAACCTAAAAGATATGCGCATAAAGCCATTGGCCATATGCTGATGTTTAAAAAATCACATCAAAACTTATGGCCGGTGATTGAACAACAATTGACGGTTTAAATCAGATTTAGATGGTTATTTGCAAGCTGCTATGTTCTAATACACTCAGTTTGAGATGAGCCTCTTACAGTATATGGGCTTGACCTATATACGACTAGCCCCTAACCATGGGGCTTTTTATTGCATGTATGATTTTAAAAACGTATTAACATTTAGCCGAAAAATGCAATGATGCTTTGGATCACCACAGCATTCACAATATCAATAAAAAATGCACCACACAGCGGTACAATTAAAAAAGCTTTATGTGATGGACCATAGCTATTGGTCACCGCCTGAATATTGGCAATCGCTGTCGGTGTTGCCCCCATACCAAAACCACAATGCCCTGCCACTAATACTGCTGCATCGTAATTTTTGCCCATGATTCTAAAGGTCACAATTGCGGTAAATAAAATCAATACCGCTGTCTGCGCCAATAAAATGGTAATGAGCGGACCTGCCAAATCGGCCAGTAACCAGAGTTGCAGTGATAGTAAAGCCATAGATAAATACAGGGATAAAGACGCATTGCCAAATACATCGATTGCACGGTCGAAGATATCGACTTTCAGCACATGCTCCAAGACATTACGCACAATCACACCTGTGCCTAAAGCCCATACAAAAGTGGGCAATTCAAACCATCTTCCCTGGCTGAAGTCTGTCATCTGATTGGCGACAAAAATACACAGGGCAAACATCCCCAAAGTCGACACGGCATTACTGGATGTAATCAATCGGGTTTTCTTTGGATACTCAAAGGGTGCGGTGTTAATGTGCGATTCGAGCTGTTGTTCATTGGTCTCTTGTGCTACCGTATCAGCCAGTTGGTTGCGTTTAATCAGGAACTTGGCAACTGGACCGCCTACAAGTCCACCAATAATCAAGCCAAATGTGGCACTTGCCATACCGAGAACAACTGCTCCCTGGATTCCATATTGAGTCTCCAGAACCTCGCCCCAGGCACCGGCGGTACCATGACCACCCGTTAAGGTGACAGAACCAACAATCAACCCGATCAATGGGTCAAGTCCAAGCACTGTGGCTAAACTCATACCAACCGCATTTTGCACGACTACAAATAAAATGACACAGACCAGAAAGATCAGGAGCGATTTTCCGCCTTCTTTCAGTTTCAAAAAGTCTGCACTTAAGCCAACAGAAGTAAAGAACATCAGCATCAGGATGGTTTGAATCTGTGCGTCAAATGTGGCACTGATATTAAACAATTTATAGAAAATAAAGGCCGTAATCGCTGCGACTAAACCACCGATTACAGGTTCAGGTAAGTTATAGTTCCTAAAGAAGCTAATTTTACTAACAAGATACCGCCCAATAAAAAGAAAAAAAACAGCAATTACTAGAGTGCCAAAGGCATCTATTTCATAAGTCATAACATTCCCTATTGGCTTTATTTTCATACAGTTTTGGGAAAGAGAGATGAAAAATCAATCACAGAAATGTAATGCAAGTTATTGTTTCTAATAATTGTTTAATTTATAGCCTGAATAGACGCAATTAACGTGATGGAATATCATAAACCCAGTTGCGCGCTTGCTGATCTGTGGTGCTTTCACAGACGTAATAATCATGATTCCAAGCATCTGGATGTAAAATTTCTTTCTTCACATAAGTGACTTTCTTTGAGTTTTCGACACACTCAAAGCTATCACCTTGGTCTTTGACTTGAGTTCCATTAAGGAAACCACCAATACAGAGGAATCGGGATTGTTTAGGCATGTTTTAGGTCAACTTGCTAAATCATTTTTCAATGTGGGGATTAAACGATTTATTGGATAAAGTGTAAAGCATTACCAATAAAAGTTTTTCAATATTGGACATACTCAAAAATTTAATTCTGAAGTTGTGAAAAGATACAGAATTTCATGCTGCAAAATTTAAATTAGATGTCAACTCCCACCCTTTCTGTGTCAATTCAAATATTTCCCCCTTATTACCAATATCACGTATTAATTTTTTATTTATTAATGACTCTAAGGCCTCATCATATTTAAAAAATTCTCTATTATTTTCCATACCTAATTTTTGAGTTCTAATTTTAATTTCTTATTTTCATAAAAAAAATAAGGGCTGAAAAATCAGCCCTTATTTTATACCGCTTATTACTTAATTAACAAAGCAAATCATAGATTTGCTCTTGCGCTAGGGAAAAGCCTTTCGGCTTTTCTTAATCCTAGCTCATTAAGTCAATTGAGCAGCAGCAATTTTCTTCGTATCAACATTCGCAGCAGCGTTAGTATATTCGCTCATCTTGTCGAAGCTTAAGTATTGATAGATGTCAGCTGACATACTGTCAATTTGAGCTGCATATTGTTGGTATTCTTCTGGAGTTGGTAATTTACCCAATACAGCAGCAACAGATGCAAGTTCAGCAGAAGCCAAGTAAACGTTAGCCCCCTGACCTAAACGGTTCGGGAAGTTACGTGTAGACGTCGATACACAAGTTGTGTTCGGAGCTACACGTGCCTGGTTACCCATACATAATGAACAACCTGGCATTTCAGTACGCGCGCCAGCTTTACCATAAATATTATAGAAACCTTCTTCCATCAACTGATGTTCGTCCATACGCGTTGGCGGAGCAATCCACAAACGAGTTGACAATGCACCACCTGGAACTTTCTCTAACAATTTACCAGTCGCACGGAAGTGACCAATGTTTGTCATACAAGAACCAACGAATACTTCGTCAATTTTCACGCCTTGAACGTCAGAAAGAAGTTTTGCATCATCTGGATCGTTCGGGCAGCAAAGAACAGGTTCTTTAATGTCAGCTAGATCGATTTCATACACTTTCGTGTATTCAGCATCCGCATCCGCTTTAAGCAGTGATGGATTCGCTAACCATTTTTCCATGTTCTCAACACGACGAGCCATTGTACGCGCATCGCCATAACCTTCAGAAATCATCCACTTAAGCATAGTGATGTTTGAACGAAGGTATTCAGCAACTTTCTCTTCAGAAAGCGTGATCGAACAACCAGCAGCTGAACGTTCAGCAGAAGCATCAGACAATTCGAATGCTTGCTCAACAGTCAGGTCAGTTTCCATTTCTGTCAAATCGATCTCAAGGATACGACCAGAGAAGATGTTTTTCTTACCTTTCTTCTCTACAGTTAAGTCACCCGCTTGAATTGCGTAGTAAGGAATTGCATGTACCAGGTCACGTAGTGTGATACCAGGCTGCATTTTACCTTTGAACTTCACAAGTACAGATTCAGGCATATCAAGTGGCATAACACCAGTTGCTGCAGCAAAAGCTACTAGACCAGAACCCGCCGGGAACGAAATACCGATTGGGAAACGAGTATGCGAGTCACCACCAGTACCCACAGTATCCGGAAGAAGCATACGGTTTAACCAAGAGTGGATAATACCGTCACCTGGACGTAAAGACACACCACCACGGTTCATGATGAAATCAGGAAGCGAGTGTTGCATTTGAACGTCAACTGGCTTTGGATACGCAGCGGTATGACAGAAAGATTGCATAACAAGGTCAGCAGAGAAACCTAGGCAAGCCAAGTCTTTCAATTCGTCACGCGTCATTGGACCTGTTGTATCTTGCGAACCAACTGTGGTCATCTTAGGTTCACAGTAAGTACCTGGAAGTACACCTTGACCTTCAGGAAGACCACAAGCGCGACCAACCATTTTCTGTGCTTGAGTGAAGCCTTTGCCAGTTGCAGCAGGTTGAACCGGAGTACGGAACAATGTAGATACTGGAAGACCTAAAGCTTCACGAGCCTTAGTGGTCAAACCACGACCAACGATCAGGTTAATACGACCGCCCGCACGAACTTCGTCTAGAAGTACAGGTGTTTTAAGATCAGCTTCAGCAATTACAGCACCGTCTTTAGATGCAGAAACTTTCGCAGCAGCGTGATCGATTTTAAGAACGATTTCATCGCCCATGTTCATGTTGCCAACATCGATCTCGATCGGTAATGCACCCGCATCTTCCATCGTGTTGAAGAAAATTGGCGCAATTTTAGAACCTAGGCAGTAACCACCGTCTTTTTTGTTCGGGATGTGAGCAATGTCATCACCAAAGAACCAAAGCACAGAGTTGGTTGCAGATTTACGAGATGAACCTGTACCAACAACGTCACCTACGTAAGCAACTTGGTTGCCTTTCGCGATCAATTCTTTGATTTGGTTTAATGGACCAACTTCACCAGGAACTTCCGGGTTGATTCCGTCACGTACGTTTTTCAACATTGCATTTGCGTGCAATGGAATGTCCGGGCGGCTCCAAGCGTCTTGTGCAGGTGACAAGTCATCAGTGTTGGTTTCGCCAGTGACTTTGAAAACTGTCAGTTTGATTTCTTCAGGAACGTCTGGACGTGAAGTAAACCATTCAGCATCAGCCCAAGACTGCATAACAGCTTGTGCATTTGCGTTACCCGCTTTTGCTTTATCAGCGACATCGTGGAATGCATCAAATACAAGAAGCGTTTTCTTAAGCGCTTCAGCAGCAAGCTCAGAAAGTTCAGCGTTGTCTAAAAGTTCAACTAAAGGCGCTACGTTATAACCACCAAGCATAGTACCTAGCAAGTAAACCGCACGTTCTTTAGAAATAAGTGGAGAGGTTGCTTCGCCTTTTGCCAATGCAGCCAGGAACGCAGCTTTTACATATGCAGCTTGGTCAACACCTGCTGGTACACGGTTTTCAAGCAAATCTACCAAGTATGCTTCTTCACCAGCTGGCGGGTTAACTAGTAGTTCAACTAATGCAGCGGTTTGGGCATCGTCAAGTGGCTTCGGTGGGACTCCGAGTGCGGCACGTTCTTCAACGTGTTGGCGGTAAGCTTCTAGCACAGTGTTATTCCTCTTTTTTAAAAAATTACTTATGAATTCCTGCTTATTCCAAGCTTCACAAATAATATGGACTCCGAAATTTTACTAAATTTCCAGTTAAAAGTTAATGCAACTCAAGTGTTTCTTTGTGATGCTCGTTATTTTATAACTAAATGATGCTCTTAATGATTATTCAATAATCACTTTTAGATCAGATCTCAAGAAACAAGCCTATGAGCAGGCCCTTTTAACTGAATTTAATGCATAAAAAAGGCAACCATGATGTTGCCTGATTTGAAGTTAAAAAGATACTCCACCTTAGTGTACAGTGGTCGAGTTTAAATATTGCTGATATGAATCCCGGCAGCCTTTGAATTTCACCACGCATTCATCTTCACACATCGTGCTGTGATTATTGCTGGCAAAGGAAATATCCACCTGATACAGCTTTTTTTCTTGTTCTAGCACCTTCTTTAAAAATACTTTGTCGCCTACGCTCAGGACATAGCGACTACCAGCAATAATGACTACACCATGTTCATCTTCTAAGAGCAGATCAGAATGATGCAAATATCTGACGACTTCCATATTGCGCTCCTCCTCGGTTAGTTGGAGTTAAATTCATTATTCAATATAAAGATAAGTATTTCTATATTTTAGATTTAGAAATTGTCACAAAGTGTACATTTTGCTTAGGCTATTTTATTATTCAGTCTTTTGAAGATGCGTATGTTTAAATACATTTAATGGGAAATATGGGTTGGATAATTTTATCCAGATATAAAAAAACCGTTCCTTAGAACGGTTTGTAATCTGGTAATTCATCATGCGGTGTCGCAATACACTTTGCAGTAAATTCAGCACGGACTTTTTCACGTGCTGCTTTTACATCACCCTTAATCTCTTCGGCTGGAATTGCATAGACTTCATCAATAATATTCAGGATAAAACCTTTAGTGGTTTCGTCGTCGATCTTGTTGGCATGCTCGATTGCTTTTTCTTTCTCAATCGCATTCTGACGATCCAGCATAATGGTACGCGCCGCATTACCGACGCTTCGACAATAACCTTGCCACTGCTCTTCAGGGGTTAAGGGTTTCTTCTCGGCACAACCGGCCAGCGCCAGCATAAACGATAAAGCCAATAACTTTTTCATGAATTTCTCCTTCCGAGGGGCAATATAAAAGATCGGGGAAGATTTGTCATTTCAAAATGCGAGTTGTATGGAATTAAAAAAGCCCACTCATGGGCTTTTGTTTTTTAAATGATTAACCGCATGAAGCCTGAAGAATTTTTTTGCTGGCAGGATCTACAGTTACTGTCACACGCTCTTCACGATAATCCATGGTGACTGCTTGGCCCGGCTCGACCATACGTACAATCTGCGCCTGGGTTTTCTGTTTGATTTGCGCTTCAGTCAGGTTGGACTGACCAACCAATGTCATCGCCTGATCGGCAATACATTTAGGCTGGTTCATATGCAGCAACTCCCATTCTTCTACCACCTGTCCATTCTTTAAATGACAATATCCAACCTGGCCATTACTTTCATTACGTATTTCAAGCTTGCCACCCTGATTGACACAATAAGTGCTCGCCGGATTTGGCATACCTATTTTAGGCGCTTCCGTTTCTGATTGTGGTGTAGTGGTACAGGCGCTTAAAGCAACCGCCAGCAAACCGAACAGCATTGTTTTTTTCATGAGCGTGTATTCTTCTTCAATAATTCTGCACTAATTTAGCATATTTCCATACCTTTTCTAGGCACAAGTCTGTGTACATTGTTAATCAAACACCTTCAATAAAGTTTAAGAATAAAAGTATTGCTAAATTCAGTATTGCTAAATTCAGTATTGCTATCTTGCCAACTATTTGATTGCTGAAGCTAGAGATGCGTGGAATCTGTTTAAATTGAGACGAATACTAATTTAGCGTTCTCAATTAAGTAATTCTTCATTCCATTATCAACACAATGTCATTACATAAAGTTTAAATAACTGCATTTTTAGATTTGTGATCTTTGCCAGATTGATTTACTATTTGATTGAATTTTAAACTTTCTACTGGCATGACAGACGATCTCCAACTCTCCCTCAAGGAATATCTTGCGACAGTTCAGGAAGTGGTCAAACTCACTTTCGATACGCCGGTATGGGTCAAAGCTGAGATTCGTAACCTTAGTATCAAAGCAGGTCATTATTATCTGGAACTGGCAGAAAAAGAGGCTGATAGCGATCAGGTCATTGCCAGTTGCCGAGCCACCATCTGGAAATTTAGCGCCCAGAAAATTGTCACTCAATTTGAACGTGAAAGCGGGATTGAATTAAGTCGTGATCTCAAAGTTCTGATTAAAGTCAAAGCCAATTTTGATCCACAATATGGTTTTTCTTTAAATATCGTTGAGATTGACTCGGGTTATACCTTGGGTGATATTGCCCGGCGTTATCAGCAGATTATTGACAGGCTAAGCACTGAAGGGCTGACTCAGCGTAATAAAACCTGCCCAGTCCTTTTGATTTGAACCGGATTCTGGTGATTGCTCCCGAAAACGCAGCAGGTCTCGGAGATTTCAGAAAAGATGCCGATGCACTACATCGTGCGCAAGTTTGCGAGTTTATCTATCACACTGCGACTTTTCAGGGAAATTCTGCCCCGCAAAGCATTATGCAGAGTCTGGCACAAGCACTGAAACAATGGGCGCAAACCTATGACACTGCGCCAGATTTGATCGTCATTATTCGGGGTGGCGGAGCAGTCAATGATCTGGCTTATTTAAATGATTATGATCTGGCTGCCCTGCTCTGTAAACGCTCGGTTCCGATTTGGGTGGGCATCGGACATGAAAAAGACCGCACCATTCTGGATGAGATTGCGCATCGCTCCTTTGATACTCCGAGTAAAGTCATCGCCGGAATTCGCAATCATATAGTCGAACTCACACAAGATGTCTTGAATTATTTACAGCGGATTCAGCGTTTATCTCAACAGCAAATTCAGGCCTACCAAAATCAGAATGATCAATTCTTAAAACTCATTCAAAGTCTGGCCAACAGCCAGATTATGGATGCCCTGCAACGTCTGCAACAGATCAAGGCCAATACCTCCAGTCTGGCTCAGCAACATACCCAACTAATCAATCAGCAGCTAGATGCCCTGATGCGGGAAACGCTATTGCAAAATCCACGACATGTTTTATCGAAAGGTTATGCCATCGTACGTCAGCAAGAACATGTGGTGGGTTCTATCAACCAGATTCAGCCCAGCGATCCGGTTCAGGTAGAACTGCAGGATGGCATTTTTTCAGCACAACTTATACAGGTACTTCCCCATGACTCATGATACTTTAAGCTTCCAGCAAGGCTATGACATCCTGAAAAAGAATGCAGAATTGCTCGAATCTCAGCAAGAACCGGACATTGATAATCTGATGAAAATCGTGGAAGAATCCATGAGCGCCTATAAAGCCTGTAAGGCACGTATTGAAGCGGTGCAAAGCGCACTAAATGACACATTTAAAGATTAGTGATTGAGTGCCTCTAGTTGAGTAGCTTAGGCTATTTAAGCATCTTTATGTCATAAAAAACCCTCAAAAAATGAGGGCTTTTTTCAATTTAATTTACGCTATGAATATCCAGTTCCTCATTGCTTGCCAATACGACAGAGGCTAAAATTGGCACCCCCAGAATAAAGGGTACAGCGAAGATCCATAAAACCACAGTCACTTCTGGATCAAAGAAAAATTGAATCGAAAGCGCAGTCAAAATAAGTACAGCGAATAGAATCATTGCAAAACGGATTATAAATTTAGTCGCCATGCGAACATACTCTGATGAGTGAAATTGTACTTTCAATATACACCTAATTTTATTAAGGCTTTATTGATTTTCAATTTATTATGATCTGATTTGATTGATTTTTTATATTTTAGCGCTGATTTATTGCTTCATTCATTTTTCTTAAGGATGTAACAGAAACATAATTTCAGCCATATTTCACAACTTTTTTGCAGCCCATTACGCTTAAATTCTGATATTCATTGCTTCTACAGGTGTATACCCAAAGCACTGTACTTCATGACAAAGAAAATCACGAACATAAAAAGCCCAATATTGAATTGGGCTTTTTTCTTTACTCTTCAACTTCTATGGGATCACCATCTTCAGGGCGAATATGCCGCGTGCCATCATCTGCAGGATCAACACTTGAACCATCTTTGGTAATCGTGTTGTACAGCTCATCCTCTTTCTTATCATCGATAAACTCTTCATCTTCGAAATCTTGAGGCTCATTGTCATCATCGAAGTTTAACGGCTTTTCTTCATCTATCATGGCGATCCATCACTTTTATAACCCAGAAAATATCATGCTCAAACATTTGATCGTTTCATTCAAGGGTCAAGCATGATCATTTGTGTAACCGGGTCTATATTGCGGTTTTCAAGCCAGATACATATCAATAGATACTAGCGTTCTTTGATAAGTCATTTTTTAATCATTATAAATAAAATACCCTCATCCTCTTGCGAAGCAGTGCTTCTCATCCCAGAAGGATGAGGGTATTTTCAGCATCTATTTAAATATGAATAAATTGAACATTTTTTGATCAATTAAAGATATCTAATGAAATCTAGCAATCATTTAAAAATATTTATCTGTCCTTATGATTAGAAACGCCAGTTATAGAACAAGTCAATTGCACGTTCTAAGGACTGACTCGCTTCCAAGTAAAGACGCTGATTCACCTGATAACGTAAAGTCAGCTTGTTCACCGGGGTAAACACCCCAACACCATAACGAAGATATAAATCAGGGGTAATATAGCCGGTCACCGACACCTGGGTATCATCTCCTGTCCCTTGTGCATCTAATGCCAAACCACTCAAGCCAAACGTACGTCCAATCTGGTTGGTGAGCGCACGGGTTCCACCCAGGCCCAGACTGATACCTGCTGCGGCAATGGTATTATTCACATCAGATCTGAATCCTTCAGCCTGACTTAAACCGGATGCACCTTCGTTGATACGACCAGTAATCAAGGCATTTAAAGCTTCCTGCTCTGACAAGCCAGCATCATTATAAATCTGAATATTTGGACTTGAAGCAGTGCCCGTCACCCGTACCCCGACCGTACTTCCCTGAACCGACTTATTGGCATCAACATCCAGCGTCGGATTGGTCAACTCACCATTAAAACGGGCAATGGCACGGTTCAGATCCAGACTCTGACCATAAGCTTCGATTTTCACCCGCTGTGATACCCCGATCGCACCATTGGCACGCATCGCAGTTTCCAGACCCCGCTGTGACAGATTGACCCGGCCCAATAGCGGAATACGGCTATCAAAGCCCTGAAATATCACTTGATTACCCAGAGAAACCGCCACATCAGCCCGAATATCCCAAGGACGGGCAGATTTGAGAATAGCCAGCTGGTCATCACCTTCACGCACGACACGTACATCTGAAGAAAGTCCAACCACAGGTTCTGAGGCTTCAGGCATAGAAATTAGTGCACGTGGCACATCAACCGTACCACTTAGACTCAGCTTTTTATTGAATGGATACATGTCCAAAGTTAAATCGGGCGTAACCACGGCAGTAATTAAAGGTGCCTGACGAATCAGCAGATTTTCACCTTGCAGTTTTAACTGCACTCGCGGATCACCTTTCCAGTCGACTGAACCGGTCAATTTACCCACGCCACGACCACTGTTAAATGCACCATTAATACTGGCAGAATTCTGACGTATCGATGAATACAACTGCACATTGGTCAGATTCACCGGCAAGGAGATCATGCTGATCGAAGCATCTTTGACTCGAACCTCACCTTCCAGCAAAGGATCAGTTAAGGTTCCACTCACTTTTCCGGCATAGGACAAGGTGCCATCCAGATTACGGATGTCCTGAATAAAGGGTTTAAAGACTTTAAGCTGCACCTGATTAAAGGCAATTTCGCCACGCATCGGTTTACTGTCCCGATATGGATCAATAATGACATTGGCATACCCTGTCCCGATATCCGGAGTTTTTACATCCAGTCGAACTTGTAAGCCTTCTGCGACACTTTTTGCCACCAGACCCACTTCATCATATTTTAGGGTAGAACCTAAATAATCCGGGTCTTCCGAAGATAAGCCGACCACACCACTTCGGGTGACCAGACGCGCATCGATTTTTGGTTTAGCACCTTGCGCCCAGGCTGCCTTGGCATAACCGTTCACTTTACCGGTCAATGCCAGCCCTTCAGGCAGGAATGCACTGAAATCATCCAGATCCAGGTTTTGGGTCACAAAGGATACGCTGCCACGGGTTTTATTGACCCGAATCGGTTGATCAAAACACAACTGGCTTTGCTGACTCATCCAGCAATGTGCACCGACAAACAGATCAGACTGGGCCGCATTATAAATCACTGCCGCATTTTGACGCTGTACTAAATGAGCACGCAAAGAGTCAAAATCACCTTTTTGAATCTGACCCAGCCAGTTATTTTGTGCATTAAAGCCACCGGCCAGCTGCACAAAGAATTTTGACAGTTTATTTTCTGCCTGAACTTTAAGGATATGCGCCGCACGAGTACCGGCAAGTGATATTTCCCCGCGTACAATTTCCCGTGAACCGCTACGCAAGCGATCCATTGTGGCAGTTAATAAGGTTGCTGTGGTCTGCGAGGTCGGCAACTGCCCGCGGACACGAATTTTTTGCACACTCATCAGGTTTTTAAAGGCAAAATTATCAATCGAAAGATTTGCCGAAGCCTGCAAACGTGGCTGCGCCTGCATATTGATATAGCCCTGCGCACGACCTCTTAAGCCCGGATATAACTCATACAATGCTGGTGCGTTGACTTTGAGTTGCAGATTCTGCGCATTGCCGGTGGCCTGAATCTGGTTGCTGGCATAAGACAGGAACAGGTTATTGGCTTCAAACTGCTCTGGAACAAAACCACGCTGATTTGAATTAATAATGACTGATAAATTACCTGTGCCTCGTACCGGCTTGTTATTTAACATACCGGCCAGATTCAAACGCTGGATCTGAATGCGTTTTAAGGCATCTGACCAAACCCCTTGGGTTTTTACATTGCCCGACAACTCGCCTTTCAGGTTGGCATTAAAATATTGCGGCTTAAAGCGGATTAATGAAGCGTTAATATCCCAGTCAATACCATTTGCCAGATTCACCAGACCATTGGCATTAATCTTGCCAGCGATACCATCATGACGCAATTCATTGACTCTCAATACTTCTGGTGTACCTGAAACACGCAGTTTCAGGATTCCCTGACTGGCTTGCAACTGACTGGCATTTAAAGCCCCATCATAATTGACTGCATAGCCTCTAAAACCACCGCCGGCTTTTTCATTATGGAATAATAAAGCAATGGTACTGTTACCGGTCAGACGTACTGTTTCGTTCTGTTCTGCCAGGCGCCCAGTCAGGTCTACATTAGACAGTTTAATAATCTGCTGATTGGGTTGTGCATAGCCATTGGCCTTGATCTGGCCATTTAAACGGTCTATCGGTGAAGCCGCAGCCAGACTTCGGGTATTTAAGTCCTTGGCGTTTAATAATGCAGTCCATTTCAACTGGCGTTTTTCTTGTGGCAGTTCAATTCGCGCATGACCGCTTAAGCTACCTGCCTGTGCATTGGCGCTATAATTGAAGCTCGGCACATTTAGAATATTATTTTTCAGATCCAGTTTGGCCTGATACATGCCTGCTGGCAGAAGACCTTGTTCGTGCTGTTCGACTTTGGTTGCCACATGAATATTCTGCTGGCCTTCGACCAGTGCCAGTTTCACATCGCCAGACTGACTGCTGAGCCAGCCGACATAGGGTACGGCGCGGTCGATATTTTGCCAGGCAACATCCAGAAGAATCGGTTGTGCTTTATTGTCTTTAACCGGATTCTGATCCAGTTTGATATTCCAAGTTTCATAACGGTCAAAATCTACCAGCGCCGTCAGATGCAGGCCATTTTCCAGATTGCCTTTTGAGGCAATATTGCCATCCAGGCTTGGTGGTAAAAAGTCTTGTACGACTTGCGGGATACGTTCATGCTTAGGATCAATTCCGTTTAATCGTCCGTTCAGATCCCAGCTTACCTGTTCGTTCCAGCCCACTGTCCCGGCAAGGCTAACCGCACCTTTCATCAGCTGGCCATTCAGATCGGTAATGTTGAGCTGATTGACCAGATCGGTATACATCACCGCGTTATACTGGCCTTGTGGAATATTTTCACCGCTCAGGTCGGTACGGACGTTCAAGTCCAGACGATCGATATCTCCATTGAACTCGGCAATCCCGTCTTTCGTAAACAGTTTCTGCTCAGTCAGAATCGGCCAGTTATAATCTTTAAATTTTAACTCGCCACGCATCGGCACCTGGGGCCGCATTGGATGTACGATGGCCCAACCGGTTAATAAATCAGGTGTATTGGTCGCTACGCCTGCCTGAATCGTATCCAGCGTGCCACGCGCCCGAACCTGAATATCATGAATATTCAAGCTGTCTCTTAAAGAAGGCAGATTGACGATTGCGCGGGCATCCAGTGGATATTTGCCTTCAAACTGCATTTTACCCGTCGCTTCACGCACCGAGAGATAACCCATATCCATGCGGGAATCTTCAAAGTTTAATTCGGTACCAGACCAGAGCGCATCATTTAATTCGATATTATAAAAATCAACTGCCGTGGTTTGGGTTTTAATCACCAGATGATCAAGGAGCAGATGATCGACGCGCAGCACAAAAGGCAAACGGATGGCATTGAACTTGAAAGGTTCGCTGCTAGACGGAGTTTTATTAATAATTTGCAGGTTACGGACATCTGCTTCATTCAGATGAATTTCTTTTTTGATGATCGCCCGCCAGCCCAGTTTTACATCAGCACGATCAATTTTGACATCGACCGGTTTCAGGCTGACCAGCACATTTTTAAGAATAATTCCACGCCATAAATTTCCGCCTTCATATTCATAATGAATAATTTGCTGGCGTTGTAATACCTGATCTAGCAGGAACTTACTGCCCTGATTGGTCGAAAACAGCAGCGCCAGCACAGAGAGCAGGAAAATGAGTGAGAAAAGTACCGACAACAGGATACTTCTCAATATACGGCGCTTTTTCGGCACAACGCTATCTTGTGGTTGTTGTTCTGGCTGTGGTTGGTTCTCGACCATGATGTACCCAAATAACTATTTTTAAAAAATGATGTTTTATAACTGCGAACCAATAAAGAAATGCAGACGAATTGGGTGATTGTCATCAGACAATCCAGTCGCCACATCGATACGAATCGGTCCAATCGGTGAGGCCCAACGTATCCCCACACCCGCACCATATTCGGTCGGATTACTGAACTCTTTATTATAAGCATTTCCGGCATCTGCAAAAACCGCAGCACGCCAGCCTTCCCTAAACTGATAGTTATACTCTAAGGAAGCAACCCCTAAGGCCTGACCACCGACTTTAAAGCCTTCAATTTCCGGAGAAAGACTCTTGTAATCAAAACCACGAATGCTCTGGTCACCACCGGTGAAATATCTCAGGTTATACGGCACTTTGGCAAAATCTTCAGTGAAGATATAACCGGCATCGGCACGTCCAACAAACTGATGATCTGCATTTTCACCCAATGAATAGATAAAACGCCAGCCTGCATTTACAATCGCCATATCTGCATCAGACAATAACGCCTCACTACCCAGCTCGACTTTGTAGGTCTGCTTGAAACCCTTGGTCGGATTGACCCGACGATCGGTATCGGTACGTGAAACTTCATAACCGACCAGTAACGACTGCTGTTCATCTTCGGTATTAAAGCGAAACGCTTCCGGAATCTGGTTAAAATCAACAGAACCATTCTGCTTCAAGCGATCCAGACGGTAACGCGCTCCAAAAGTACGCTGCCAGTTACCCAGCGGGTTTTTAATAATCCGGTCTACACCCAGCACTGCCGATTCAATTTGCAGACCTTCACCTTGAGCCACGCCATCACGTTCTTCGCGCTCATAACCACCGACAATACTGACATAATCATTCAGCGGATGGTGATAAGGAATGTTATAACGACCATCGATGGACTGCCGGATACCGGACAACTCGAGGTTGGCATCAAAAGAATGTCCGCGCTTATTTACAATGGCGCGGCGGTACTGACCACGTAGACGGATATTGGTATCTGTTCCATAACCCAGACCCAGTTCAGCACTGTTTAAACGGTCTGCATTTAAAGTCACAATCACTGGAACTTTCTTCTCTTCCCGCGCTTGTGCCTTTAAACGCTCCTGCTCATTTTCTTTGGTCTGCTGCTCGACCCGCAAGCTTCTTAAATTTGGATTTTCCTGATCGCGGCTACCGGCAAACTGGTCTTCATCGACGACATTTTGAGTGACTTCTTTAGCAGATGCCACTGAGCGATCAGGCTGTGTCGCAGTCGCCTGATCTTCAGAAAGTTTCTGTTCTTCTATCAGGCTTTGAATATCCGGTGCCAGCTCCAGCTCCCTGTCAACCGGATCAGGGCGAATTGCGTCCACCAGGGTATAGTTAAAATAGCGCGAGTTGGTCAGGTTATTGGCCAGGCTATTCACTCGCCAGAAGGTATAGTCTGCACCATCTTTCCAGGTGACCAGACTTTCGAGTACATCACGATCCAGCGGAAATTCCTTTTCAGGATCACTCATTCTAAACTCGACATTGCCCAGCTTGTAACGCTCGCCTGTCTCGAAACGTAGATTTACATCGGCCGTATTTTGTGGCTGTGCAATCTTGACATCATGCAAGCGCCAGTATGAATCAAAATAACCGTTGTTATTGGCGGCAGTATTAATCCGTTGTTTGGTCTGTTCATAATTGCCGTGATTGAAAATATCGCCCTCTTCCTGCTCAGGCAAAAGACTGATGACCTGGAATTGCGGCTGTTCCGCACCCGCTCCGCTAAATTCCAGATTTTGTGTAGTGATCAGCACAGGTTCATTCGGGGTGACAAAAACCCGAACGCGACTATCAGAGATTTTTTCAAACCTGAACTGGGCATTGTAATAACCGACTGCCTGTGCCGCCTGTCGGGACAAGGTTCGCAGTTGTGGCAAAGCGGAATTAAAGTCGCCAAAAGACTCCTGGGTAAAACTGGACAGTTTGGCTTTGACATTATTTCTTAAATTCAGATAGCCTTCAGGCTCAGCTCTACGATTCAGCATACCATTGCTTTGCGCAATACCTTCGCCGTTCATAATCACCACATCCGCACTAATTCGCGGAACTCTCGCGGTCATGATCTGACGTGGCGGACGGATTTTATAAAATAGTCGTTTAAAAATATTGGGACGTTTCTCATCTTCAGCAACAAGTGGCCCCGTTACTTCTGGCAAAGTCATGCCGGCTTCATTATTTTGTACAATAATCTGGCTGTCTGCCTGAATCGATTGCATCAACTGGTCGACATTTACAGGTGCCTGATTGATTTCAAGTAACTCTTGCTGACTGATATCTGCTACGACTGTTTCAGCGGTCTGGGTATTGCGATAATTTTGTGCTTCCTGCTTGGCTTGCTCGGCCTCACGATAAATTTCATTCGCCATGTTCTGGTCAATGGACTGGATCGGCAGCTCTTCCAGATCATCGAACTGGATCGGTGTAAATACGTCCAGACCGGAGCCTGCATTTTGCTGTTGTTCCAGCATCAACATGCTGTCGACAGATGCTTCCGGCTGTATCGCTTCTTCAATTTTTTCGGTGGCTTCATTTTCAGATGTGACCAGTCCCTGTCGCATCGCCTCTTTGGACAGTTCATCTACCATTTCTGCCTGAGAAATGGCCACAGGTGTTTCAGGCTGTTCGGTTTGTGCCATGCTCTGATGGGATAACATCATAAAAAAAATGCTCATACACAGCTGTGCCCCACTCTGAAGTGGTATAAGCGACCCCATACTGCGATGAAGCATCGTTTTTTTAAATTTTTTCTTTGCAGGCATGGCAAACTCGAAACGAATACATTCTTTAATTGATTATTTGACCGAAAAATATAAGCTAAAGAGCTTAATTGATTGGTTTTTACCTTTACATGGCTGAAAGTATCTTACATGATTTTTCTCAATGTTTACGCATAACTGACATTTCTTAATAAAACTTAATGTAGCACGCTCTATATGAACAAAAATGAACATTTGTTAGCTTCTCGGCGCTTTTTACCGATGTTTCTGACGCAGTTTTTTGGTGCATTAAACGATAATGTATTTAAACAAGCGTTACTCCTAGTCATCACCTACGGCTGGATTCAGCAACAATCGGCCAGCATCAGCACCTTGAATAATCTGGCTGCTTTGCTGTTTATCCTGCCTTATTTTATTTTTTCAGCCACCGCCGGACAAATTGCCGACAAATACGAACGTTCACAGCTGATTCGCTATCTCAAGCTTCTGGAAATTGCCATTATGTTGCTGGGAACTGTCGGTTTCCTCATGGGCAATTTATGGATTCTGTTATTTGCCCTGTTCCTGATGGGCACCCATTCCACTTTCTTTGGCCCGATCAAATATGCGATTTTACCTGAAGTCCTGAAACCGAATGAACTGATGTCCGGCAATGCCCTGTTTCAGTCCGGAACTTCTCTGGCAATCCTATTCGGTATGATTCTGGGCGGTGCAGTCATTGCAGCTTCCGCCGGCAACCTGATCTGGATCAGTTTAACCGTCATCAGCATCGCCTTGATTGGTTATATATCCAGTCGCTATATCCTGAAACAAAGTATTCCCGCGCCTGAGCTGCAAGTTGACTGGAATTTTTTTCGCACCAGCTTGCAGACCTTGAAATATGCCAAAAGCTTACCTTTGATTTTTACCATTTTACTGGGCAACTCATGGTACTGGTTTTATGGTGCAACCTATCTGACCCAGATTCCTCAGCTGACGTTACAAAATCTGCATGCATCTGAAAATGTCGCCAGTCTGCTCTTAACCTTTTTTTCTGTCGGGATTGGGTTAGGCTCATACTTATGCCGTAAAATTGGTGGCAGCCAGGTCAATATCAAGATGGTGCCTTTTGGAGCAATCGGTCTAGTAGTGTTTGCCTTATATCTGGCCGCGAGTCTGGCCTTTGTTCCAGAACGTACAGGTGCATTAATCGGCCTGGCAGATGTCTTTCGGCAAGGCTGGAGCTATTACCATGTAATGCTGGCCGTTACCTTACTCGGAATTAGCGGCGGTTTTTATATCGTACCGTTGTATGCCATGATGCAGGCGCATTCTCCCCGCTCACATCGTGCGCGTGTGGTTGCAGCAAATAACATTCTGAATGCCGTTTTCATGGTATCTTCTGCTATATTCTCGATTATTATTTTAAGTGTTTTAGAGCTTGATCTTAAAATACTTTTTTGTATTACCGCAGTGTTAAGCGGCCTGTTTACTCTCTGGCTACTTTACCGCCTGAAACCGATGATCAAAACTGCAAAAGCGCCCTTGGAGGATTAATTCATGCGTCAATATACAGGTCTCGATAAGCTGATTCATTCTTTTGACCAGGCATTACGCAGTCTAGTCCCGGGCACGACTTCAGCTCAACGTGAAAATCCGGCCCAACCGGTAGAAACGCAGTTAACGGTCAGTGATGCACGACATGTAGCAGGTTTAATGCGGGTCAACCATAGTGGTGAAGTCTGTGCACAGGCGCTGTACCATGGTCAGGCGATGACGGCGAAACTCCCGAATGTGCGTCGTGAAATGGAACAGGCGGCAATTGAAGAACAGGATCATCTGGCCTGGTGTGAAGATCGCTTAAAAGAATTGGATAGCCATACCAGTCTGCTCAATCCGGTCTGGTACGGTCTTTCCTTTGGTATGGGTGCGATTGCCGGGATCGCAGGCGATAAATACAGCCTGGGTTTTGTGGCTGAAACAGAACGTCAGGTCAGCATGCATTTGCAACATCATATTAGCCAGTTGCCACCGCAGGATGAACGTTCTCGTCGCATTCTGGAACAGATGAATGAAGATGAACTACATCATCGGGATACAGCGTTAAACGCTGGCGGTGTAGATTTACCCGTTCCAGTCAAGATCGCCATGACCGGCATTTCCAAGTTGATGACCAAAACCAGTTATTTTATTTAAATAAGACGGTTTCAGTTCGAGCCCACTCCTTTGTGGGCTTTTTAATACATCTGAAATCCTCACTGGTATCTATCAGCTCAAGGGATATCATTATCTTATCCCTTATAAGCTCTATAAAATAATAGAGATTCCCCCTACAGCATCCTTTAATCTTTTTTGCTCATTTCAGAAAGTAGGTCTAGCTGGATTTCCTGAATTTGCGCCAAGCGTTCCCATTGGTGTAGCAGCAGATGATCTAATTTTTCATGTAAATGCTGAATTTCCAGTTCGGCTTTTAAATTGATCTGATAATCATTTTGTGAACGTAAGCGGTCTTTTGCTTCCTGTCTGTTCTGGCTCATCATAATAATAGGTGCCTGAATCGCCGCGAGACAGGACAGGATTAAATTCAACAGAATAAAGGGATAAGGATCGGCCGGTCGTGTCACCATCACCACAGTATTTATCGTAATCCACAGGCCCAAGAAGATTGCAAAACAAATCAAAAAGGTCCAGCTTCCACCAAAAGTTGCAATTTTATCGGCGAGCCTTTCTCCCAAAGTCCACTTTTGCTCTAAGGTCGTTTCCACATTTTTGGTAATCAGTTCATGCTGATGCATGCTATGAATCACTTCAAACTCAAGATCAGTCACTTCACCCTTTTCCGAACTTAATAATGAATGTACATACTGTATGCGGTACCGGGTTAAATCTGCCTGGCAAATATAATCTTGCGGTGTCCAGCCTGGAATATCCCTGGCAATCTCTTCGGTAATGACTTTTCTGACTGTTCCCATCGGGGTGAGATTTTTCAGAAGAAAGTGCTTGCCGCATACCAAGCATTTATGGCTTTCATGTTTTTCTTTCATGATAATTCTCTTTTTAAACCAACTCACTCAGCTATTATTTTGTTCGATATATTTGATTTGCTTTAATCATTTTTACCATTTGTAAATCAATTATGTATCAAGTGCGTCTGATTTCTTGAACTTATGAATCTCACTTCGATTTTATCTTGGATTGATAAAAGGCTAAGCCAAGCGCACGATGATCAGATCATTCAAGATAATTTTCAGATCGATTCAATCCTACTATCTATACATGACTTAAATTTACTATAATCATGATGATAATAAAAAAGGGGCTTCATTGTGCGCCATTCATACCATCTTGAAAAACATTATATCGAACGCGCGGGTTGGCTTCGTGCAGCTGTACTGGGGGCAAATGACGGAATTATTTCGGTCACCAGTCTGGTGGTGGGTATTGCAGCCAGTGGAGCATCCACAGAAATTTTATTGGTGACCTGTGTTGCCGGCTTAATCTCTGGCGCTGCCTCGATGGCGGCCGGTGAATATATTTCGGTTAAATCCCAGCAAGATATTGAAACCAATGATCTACTCATGGAAGAGCGCGAACTGCAACGCCATCCCACCCATGAATTAAATGAACTCAAAACGATTTATATACAACGAGGTCTGGAACCCGCTTTGGCACAACAGGTCGCTGAACAGCTGACCGACCATAATGCCTTGGATGCCCATGCCCGGGATGAAATTGGTATTTCAGCACATACCTCGGCTCAGCCCTTTCTCGCTGCATTTTCTTCGGCTATGGCATTTACGGTAGGTTCATTATTTCCTTTAATTTCAATCATGATTCTACCGGAACACTATCTGGATAAAGGCGTCATGCTGATTGGCGTTTTAAGTTTGGGGATGATGGGTGCACTGGCGAGCTATGCCGGTGGAGTAAGTGTCTGGAGAGGTGCAGTCCGGGTGATGCTCTGGGGAATTATCGCCATGTTATTCAGTGCGTGGATCGGATCATTATTTAATGTGTCTGTTGCCTAAATATGGGTTTATTTTTTAGTTAAATACAGAATAGGATTGAGCGGTTCTTCTATTAACATCACTGAAAAATGTTTTTTCGAAAAACTAACGGCTCTAACAAAACTTGAGTTTAATTAATATATGTTCGGTCTTAATTTAGATGCTTAAAACCTAAGATCTATGCCTGAGAGGTATTGTTATGGAAACTACGATCATTCTTGCCATCTTGGCGATCATTATCGTATTGCTGATCATTTTTTATAACAAGAAAAAGTGAAATAGCGATGATTCGTTTCTTGCTACTTTGAGGTTTTTTATCGAGCTTAAAATAAATTCCAGAGCTTTAAATCAATCAAATATTAATTCCCTGTCGGAAAACCATGAAATCCCCATTGGATCACATAAAGGATCCCAAGGATTAAAATCACCGAAACCACAATTTCCAATATTTTCATTTTTAAATGATTCCTAAACTCTGCCTGAGCTATCTTATCTGAATTTTTCTTTTCATATAAAAACAAAAAACTGCATCATAAAAAAGCCTGATCTTGTTTGATCAGGCTGGTTAATTATTCTTATATTCTTACTGGATAAATTGTATTAGCAGAAAATTAGGTGATTCGATTTAAATCAGCTGTTCAACTGTTGGAAAGCTATGTGATCCGTGCTCGAACATTGCATCCTTCCAGATATCAAACATCGGCACTTTCACATCCAGAGCCAAAGGTAATTTTTTTTCATTAAACTGCATATGTTGAAAATCTGATCCCCAGGCAATCAGATCCACATCTAAGCTAATCTGATGCGATGGGCGTACTCGGCCTGATGCCTGTTCCAGTTGTTTGAGCAGCTCAATCAGCACATCACTGGACAGCGAACTTCGCAATAAACATGCTGCATTCCAGTAATCGGCGCCTATGCCATCGCGGCAAGGAATCCTATAAACAGGAGAAAACTGTACTTCTCCCCATTCGGAAATACGTTGCTGTGCAGCTTGAAAATGTTGCTGAGGATGACAATTACTCGCTAATGCTAGGGCGAAAATCGTTTCGGTGGCGTTCAAGACGTATCCCTACAGAATTGGCTTGCGCGATAATGGCAGGCTTACGGATCGTAATATTAATCGATTCAATTGCTGTAAAGGTAGTAAAAAGTGCATTCAACACCAACTTTGCTGCATGTTCAATCAATTCAGGCTTGGCCTCTTGAATGACTTTGCTGGAAATCTCACAAATTTCTGCATAATTCAGCGTATCTGCAAGTGCATCTGAATTTGATGCCTGTTCTAAATCGGTTTGAATGGTCAAATCCAGCATTAGAGGCTGAATAATTTGACGCTCCCAGTTAAAGCAGCCTACGACTGTCTCAACTTTTAAACCTTCAATAATAATGGCGTCCATTGGATTGCTCGAGAATTTAATACTGACCACATCCCTCTCAAGCTCCTCTTTAAAGGGAGGAGCTTTTAAAGTCCCCCTTTAAAAAAGGGGGATTTAGGGGGATTTTTCCAAGTCTAGATGGGTTTAAGATTAATGCTTTAACAGCAGATTCGGATCCATGCTCTGCACCATTTGCAAACGCTGATCGGCATAGATGTCGGTATACGGTGCAAGAATTCGCATAAAACGGTCGAAATACAACATTTGCTTAAACAGCAAAGCAAAGTCGCGCGGGAAGCGAATCCCGTGACGTTCACCCACAGCCACCATATCCATCATGATATCGTTCAGGTCAGCAGGATTAGACGTTAATAATTCCTGCGGATCCGCCATCAACACGCCACTAAATAAACGTTCCAGATCAGCAGCCAAGACTTTGGTGTCAATCTGCACAGCGGTCATACCCATTTTCAGCATGTTTTGCGCCATCAGCTCATAATTGGTATGTTGCAATGAATCCATAAATGCCATACATGCCGTCCAGACCTCAGGCTTGAGCTGACCAACAATACCGAAATCAATAAAACCGACACGGCCATCTTCAAGGAGCATCAGGTTGCCTGCATGCAGATCGGCATGGAAGCTGTTACACATCATCAAGCTGCCAAACCAGGTATTCATCGCAGTAATAAGTACTTGTGATGGATCTTTGGATACTTTTTTGACCACTTCAAAGTCTGTCAAAGGCACACCATATAACCGCTCCATCGTAAGCACACGACGGGTCGAATATTGATGATAAACCTTCGGCGCAGTGGCTGCCTGATTGTTGGTGATATTCAGGTAATTAACAAAATCATCCAGATTCTGGGCTTCTTCAATGAAATCGACTTCACGCACCATACGGGTTTTGATTTCATCGACAATATCGGCCAGTGAAGCAAACTTGACTTTTGGTACTGCTTTTTCCAGCAACTTGGTCGCCCAATGCAATACATTCAGGTCGGTATATAAAATAGTCTCTACACCGGGTTTTTGTACCTTAATCACGACATCTTCGCCAGACACCAGTTTGGCCGCATGCACCTGTGCAATAGATGCAGAGGCTAACGGCGTTTCATCAATCGATGCAAAGATTTCGTCCAGATTACGACCTGCAAATTCAGAAGCCAACACTTGCTGGATATAGCTAAACGGCAAGCGTGGAGTCTGATCCAGACAACCCTGAAATTCTTCTACATATTCACGTGGAAACAGCGACGGCGTGCTGGCAATAAACTGACCCAGCTTGATATAAGTCGAACCTAAGGATTCAAAAGTTTCACGCATCAGTTTGGCATTGCTCGGCTTTTCAGTGGCATATTTAAAGCCCGCCTTTGCCGCAACGACTGCTGTTTCTCCCATACGGGCAACTGAACGTATTCCATCTAACCAGATATTGTTTTTCATAATGTCTTAGGAAAAATTAATTAAATGCAGTGTAGCAAAAAAAATTCACTTTGCAGGCTTATCTTGCCTGACAGATTGGGCAATCTGTATCTTTTTCGAAAGCGAGAATTCGCTGTTTAAAACTCAGTCCATCCCACAACAACAGCTTTTGTCTGAGTGGCATCTGACCCAATCCCAGATATAACAAGGCATGATGTGCCTGCAAGCTGGCCATCACATTCGGTGTGGTCGCCAATACACCGGAATCTGCACAGCGCAGACTTTCATCGGCCTGATTTTCTGGCGGGAACAGGCAGGCATAACAGGCAGAATCCCCTTCAACCATAAACAGCTGGCCTTGCAAGCCAATCGCAGAAGCACTCAATAATGGCACATTCAGCTCCACACAAATCTGATTGACCAGATAGCGTGTGGCAAACTGGTCACAGCCATCCAGCACCAGATCCTGATGTTCAATCAGGTGTGCTGCATTCTCAGCCGTCAAGGCCTGATTCACATATTCAACTTGTACGTTCGGATTAACCTGACTTAGTCTTTTGGCCAGAGTTTCTGCCTTATAAAATCCAATATCTTGCGGCATAAATGCCAGTTGTCGCTGTAAATTACTCATCTCGATGGTATCTGGATCGATCAGGGTAATTTTCCCCACACCTGCGCGTGCCAGAAGTTCTGCCAGTGCACAGCCAATCCCGCCACACCCAATAATGCAGACATTCGAAAATTTTAACCGTTCTTGAGCGTCAATATCCCAGCCCTCCAGAAGAATCTGACGGCTATACAGATGCAGTTCAGCATCGGTGAGTTCAAATTCTGGGGATATGGCATCCATGTTAAATGTAGACAACGTATTTCCTTGTTTCTAAAATTTTTAACAATGATCGCAAAAATTAGCCTTACTGAAGTTTCTAAAGGCTGATAAATCTCTGGAAGATCAATCTCACAGTCAATTTACAGCATATCAATAAATGGTTCGGCAATCGTTGAGCCAAATAGCATATCAGCTAAACGCTCGGTATCAAGCTGCAGCCGCTATGGCTTGGCAAGATTTTTTGAATCACCTCAATTAAACGGCTCCGGCAAACAGCTCTTCCTCATTTATAAAAGGTGTCAGACCTGAAGTTTTTAAAATCTTTGCGATTGAATTCCCCTGTAAATAGAGCAGCCTTGTTTAGCAATTCTGTAGTCTCTGCCTGTATTTGAGTATGAAAATGTATGAGTTCAGTGAGACCTAAGGCATCTGTCTCTAAATATGATTAATCTGAAAAATACCAAGCAATCTTTTCAGCTTTCATAAAATCGTATGGAGAACATACATGACCGAGCATAACAATACTCAACATGATAATCGTGAAAAATTATGGGAATTGATCAAGGATGTTCGTTATACCATGATCAGCCATTTAACCGACACACATGAAATCCACTCCCAGCCGATGACCATGCTGAACTCCGAGCAGATGAATGAACGTCAAAACTTATATTTCATCCTGCGTAACACGAATGATCTGGTCAAAGCAGCAGAAACAGGCCGTGGTCAGATTGGTCTGTCTTTTGCAAAACCATCAGATGGTATTTATGTGTCGATTAGTGCACATGCCCAGATCAGTACTGACCGTATTCTGATTGAGCAATTATGGAATCCATGGGCTGAAAACTGATTTGAAGGCAAGGATGATCCTACCGTACGGGTATTGATTGCTGAAGCAGTCAGCGCAGAATATTGGAATGTGACAGACAACAAAGTCACCCAGCTTTTTAAAGCCTTAAAAGGCGGCGTTACCGGTGAAGCGGGCGAACCGCATGCAGAGCATCAAAAAGTGAATTTACAAGGCAATATCTGGTAAGTAACGAGATTTAGCCTCTTTATATTAAGAGGCTAAATTTTTGAAATATTTAATTTTAAATATTAATACAATTTTAATGTAATGACATAAAATTATAATTTTTGCTTGCCTCAATCTGCTCTCTTAAAAATATAAGCTTAGGAAAATCAGCTCAACATTCAGCTTAATTTTAAATAGAAGAAAATTTATTTTCTCAAAAACCAAAAGGCTGCCGTGGCAGCCTTTGAGCATTCAACCAAACAATTAATTTGAAAAATTAACTGACTCGCTTCATCTCTTGAAGTTTAGCAACTTCCTGCTGTTTGAGTAAATTGCGCTGAATCTTGCCACTCGATGTTTTAGGCAAAGCTTCTACAAACTCAATCTCTTTCGGATAGGCATGTCTGGACAATCTTGAACGTACATAACTTTGCAATTTTAACATTAAATCCTCAGTAGCCGGATAAGCCGATTTAAGCACCACAAAGGCTTTCACTATTTCTGTTCGTTCTGGATCTGGCTTGCCGACTACGGCAGATTCAAGCACTTCTTCACATTCAAGCAAAGTACTTTCTACATCAAAAGGCCCAACCCGATAGCCCGAGGTTGTAATGACATCGTCCGCACGTCCAATAAAATCAATACCGCCATATTCATTCAGCTTCACGGTATCACCAGTGAGATAATACTGCCCGACAAATGACTTGCGGTTATGGCCTGCATAGCCTTCAAACCACATCAACGGTGAAGCTAAACAGTCAATTGCCAAGGTTCCAATCCCGCCTTTTTCTACTTCCTGATGTTCTTTGTTCAGTACAGCAAAACGATGCCCAGGAATCGCAAAACCGGCTGAACCAACTTTTTTATAATGCTCCAAGCCATGGTGATTAGCGATCACCATACCCAGTTCAGTCTGTCCATATTGATCGTAAATATTCACATTTAAATCATGGTTGAACCACTGAATCACTTCAGGCGTGAGCGGCTCACCCGCACTGCTTACCACGCGTAAATGTGAGCTGATGCCTGCATCAAATTTTTCTTTAAAGCCAAAGAACATGCGAAATGCAGTTGGCGAACCCGTCAGGTTGCTGACCTGATATTTTTGAATGATTTGTACGGCGTTATCGACACTAAAGCCACGTTCATCCATGATAATGCTGTGCCCTAAACTCAACGGCCCTGCAATGCCATAATACAGTCCATACGCCCAGCCTGGGTCGGCCAGATTCCAGAAGGAATCTTCTTCTCGCAGATCTACGGCGTGCAGCATATAGCCTTTAAAGGCCAACAACGCTTTTAAAGGTACAGGAACCGATTTTGCCAAGCCTGTGGTGCCTGAAGTAAACATCATCAGAAAAATATCATTAAATTGGCCACTCACTGGCTCAAACTCTTCTGACTGCTGCTTTAACTCGGTCCAAAAGTCAGCATCCGGATAATGATCTGCCACTGCCTGATGTACGGTCAGAATATTTGGAATATTCAGATCATGCAGTTTCAAGCGCTGCTCTTGATCGGTGACAATCAGTTGAGTAGCGGCTGTACTCATACGATGCTCAATTGCTTTACTTTCAAAGGCAGTGAACAAAGGCTGATAGATAGCACCGATCCGCCAGGTGGCCAAAATAGTAATTAAGAGTGCAGGTGTTCTTGGCAGTAGTCCAGCTATACAATCTCCTGCTTTTAAACCCAGAGAATGCATATAATTGGCCAGCTGTCCTGAAGCAGTTGCCAATTGTTCAAATGTCCACTGCTCTGTTTGACCATTTTTGCCTTCCCAGATCAGTGCGGTTCGGTTTTGGCCAAGGTAACGTCCACAACATTCAGTATAGGCATTGATGGACTCTGCATTTCCAGCCAGATGTTCCTGAACCATATTTTCAAAATTGAAATCAACATATGCTTGTTCTAGTGTCTTCATGACGACAACCTCTATCCTGTTGTATTTTTCAGGCGACCTTGCCTGAGTGTGTCCACTTATCGTTGTTGTTCCTGCTGATTCCATCAGCATAGTTTCTTCACATCTAATTCATGCCTGATGACTAAGACATGAATCATGCTGCTTTATTTATCTTCTGCGTACTGTCTGTCTTTAGCTAATCAGGGTTGCTTGATCCTGGCAATTTCCATATCCATCAACCGAAATGCCAGATTTGAATATCGACCAAAATCTATTTTTTAATCAAAATCAACGTTGACAGACTTCACGCGCAATCACCAAACGTTGAATATCCGATGCACCTTCATAAATTTGGCTCACGCGCACATCACGGTAAATACGCTCTACTGGAAAATCAGAGACATAACCGTAGCCACCATGAATCTGAATCGCATCGGAACAGACCCGTTCTGCAATGGTTGATGCAAACAGTTTTGCCATTGAGGCTTCTTTTAAGCAGGCTAAACCAGCATCTTTTAAAGTTGCCGCATGCAAGGTCAGCTGACGTGCCGCTTCAATTTGTGTCGCCATATCTGCCAGCCTGAAAGCCACTGCCTGATGCTGCACAATTTCTACACCAAAGGCTTTACGTTCATTGGCATATTCCACCGCTGCATCCAGCGCAGCCCGAGCCATCCCGACTGATTGTGCTGCAATACCAATACGACCAGATTCAAGATTGGACAAGGCAATTTTGTAGCCTTCACCTTCCTGACCCAGCAGGTTTTCCACCGGAATCCGGCAGTTATCCAGAACAATCGTCGCGGTATCGGAACAATGCTGACCCATTTTCTCCTCTAGGCGTGACACGATATAACCCGGTGCATCGGTCGGTACCAGAAAACATGAAATGCCTTTTTTCCCTGCCAATTTATCTGTCACAGCAAAGACTAATGCGATCTGTGCATGTTTGCCCGTGGTAATAAACTGCTTGGTGCCATTAAGTACCCATTCATCGCCATCACGTTCGGCCCTACATTCTAAAGAACTGGCATCTGAACCGGCCTGAGGTTCTGTCAAGCAGAAACAACCCAGCCATTCACCGGTGGCCAGTTTAGTTAAATACTGCTGTTTCTGTGCTTCGGTGCCATAACGCTGGGTAATCCCACAAGGCAAAGAATTCTGCACACTAATAATAGTCGAAATTGCCCCATCTCCTGCGGCAATTTCCTCAAGTGCCAAAACCAGAGAAACATAATCCAGACCTGCACCGCCCCATTCTTCAGCAACGGTCATACCCAGTGCGCCAAGCTCACCCAGTTCTTTGAGTTCTTGTGCAGGAAATTGTGCTGTTTTATCGCGTAAGGCCGCTGTTGGTTTCAGTTTCTGCTGCGAATAATTGCGCATCATGTCCTGAATCATTTTTTGTTCATCATTTAAAATCATTGAACTTCCCTTTCTATATCTATTTTATTTACTTCAAGCTTTTTACTATTGAGATCGTTGGAACGTCAGTTAAGGCGGCATGGATGTCGCCTGCGAAACTGAGATACAGGGATGTATCTTCAGTTTCGCAAAGGATTTTTGTTTCTTTTGATCCTTCAAAAGAAAATGCATGCTTAAACAAAGTCATTTAAATTCAATGAGAAACTGGCAGCTGTGCAAATCATCATGTCCTATATAAATCGAAGACTTATTTAGGCTGCATGCGAATCGCGCCATCCAGACGAATCACTTCACCATTTAAATAGCTATTTTCAAAAATATGCCCCACCAGCTGGGCAAATTCCTGAGGTTTAGCCAAACGTGATGGAAATGGCACCATTTGTCCCAAAGCATCCTGAACATTTTGCGGCATACCTTTTAGCATCGGGGTTTCCATAATGCCCGGGGCGATGGTCATCACTCGAATGGCTTCACGTGCCAGTTCACGAGCCAAAGGTAAAGTCATCGCCACCACTGCACCTTTGGAAGCAGCATAAGCGGTCTGGCCAATTTGACCATCATAAGCGGCGACCGAAGCGGTATTTACAATCACGCCACGCTCTTCTTCACCAGATTGCAGTTCATATTTTGCAATTAACGCCGCTGCATGACGTAGCATATTAAATGTGCCATTCACGTTAATATTCAGCACTTTTTGGAACATCGCCAATTCATGAATACCGTTACGCCCCAGCACTTTGGCAGAAGGTGCAATACCTGCGCAGTTGATCAAACCATTCAGTTGAGCATACGCATTTTCGACATGTGCAAAGAACGTTTCTACGGCCTGCTCATCGGTGACATCTAGCTGTACAAATTCAGCCTGCTCACCCAGTTGTTGCTGTAATGCCTCACCCTGCTCTTGATTCATATCGACCAGAATCACTTTGGCACCGTGTGCAACCAGATGCGTGGCTGTCGCTGCACCCAAACCCGATGCTCCCCCGGTAATCACAACGACTTTTCCCTGAATTTTCATATTTCTTCCCTGATAATTTTCTATTTGAGATACGACTTAATATGCAGAGTAAACAGAGTTTTTATTCTGTACAATTTCCAAATATTGCATCTTGCCTGAGGTATTTGGACAATAAAAATGAGGATGTCACACTGAACATGCATAAGCCTGCACTGGAATATAGCAAAGGGACTATTTCGATCGACTTGGTCAAGGAAGCCTTGCTCGATGCCAAACGATTAGAATTTGATATCTCTACTATTCTGAAAAAAGCCAATATTCCAGCCGAAGTACTCAATGCACCTCAAGCGCGCGTGTCGGTAAGCCAGTTTGCCCAATTATGGACAGTGCTTGCAGACAGCATGAATGACGAATTTTTTGGCATGGACAGTCATGCCATGCGCCGTGGCAGCTTTAAATTGCTTTCAAAAATGCTTATGCAGGCAGATACACTGGAAAAGGCGCTACAACACATTTTGCAATTTCTCAACTTGATTCTGGACGATCTGCAAAGCACGCTTCTCGTTGAGGAACACTATGCCTATATCGTGATTTATGATTTAAAATCTACAAAACGCATGTTTAGTTATGCGACCTATCTGATGCTGATTCATACCTTGATCTGCTGGTTAAGTGGACAACGGATCTTACTGAATCAGATTCAATTAAAATGTACTGCACCAGTCGATGATTTTGATTATAAAGTCCGTTTTTGTGAACAGATTGAATATCAGGCCAGTGAAAACTATGTGCAGTTTGATGCAAGCTATCTGCAACTGCCGATTAAGCAGGATGCTCAATCCTGGTATCAGTTTATTCAACAAACGCCTCACAATTTATTGGTGCGTTTTAAAAATCCTTATGCACTCAGCACCCAGATTCGCAGACAGCTTCTGCAAGTTTCACCGTCAGAATGGCTAGAACTGAATGATCTTGCCTCAAAAATGAATATGTCCGAGGCGACCATGCAACGGCGTTTAAAAAGCGAAGGGGTCAGCTACCAGCAATTAAAAAATGAAATACGCCGGGATACCGCAATCGAATTATTGACGCGTACTGAGCAAAGCTTGCAAGACATCAGTGACCAGCTCAACTTCCAGGAATCCAGCGCCTTTCATCGTGCCTTTAAGAAATGGACTGGAGTCAGTCCGGGAGCTTATCGTCAAAACAATATTAGATAATTTACGCCAATCTCAACTTTTTAAGTCATTGAAATGAGAAGGACATAACCTCACTTTAATTTCGACCAAGAAAATAAAATTACAGTTATGTCCATTGAAGAATTTATCATCTTTGTCTATTTAATTATA
>NZ_VOYB01000023.1:0-36158 GCF_013420445.1 Acinetobacter sp. YH01006
TAACGTCTGATAATTTTTGAATATCTTTGAATTTCATCCAAGGATTATCCCTTGGATTAAATAATTTTGCTGATTAATTTAAGATCAAATAAATTGTACGTTTTTTGATTTATGACGGAAGTCTATTTATTTAAAATCAGAAAGTAGTAAACAGCCTAGTGTGCTATTCACACGCCCTTTATTAAACCAATCTACCCAGTATCTGCTAAACCTTGCCAATCTGCTTTTAAATACCTCAAATGCATTATTTTGGCTAGAATCAGAAATTTAAATTGGTAGGTATTTGGTAGGTAGGATTCTTTTTAGCTTCATCCAATACTCATATTACGGTGAGGGTCACCGATAAAATAATCAATCAATGGTAGAAGGAATCACCCCATGGCTTTTAAAAATATTGCAGATCAAACTAACGGTTTTTATATTCCCTGCGTTTCACTTTTTGGTCCGGGCTGTGCTAAAGAAATCGGGATAAAAGCACAAAATTTAGGCGCCAAGAAAGCACTGATTGTAACTGATGCTGGCCTGTTTAAATTTGGTGTTGCAGATGATATTGCAGATTATTTGAAAGAGGCAGGTGTTGACAGTTATATTTTCCCAGGTGCGGAACCCAATCCAACTGATATTAACGTGCATCATGGAGTTGAAGCTTATAATGAAAATGCCTGTGATTTTATTGTATCGTTAGGTGGGGGCTCATCACATGACTGTGCCAAAGGCATCGGTCTGGTCACTGCAGGTGGCGGACATATCCGTGATTATGAAGGGATTGATAAAAGTACCGTTCCGATGACACCACTGATTGCAATCAATACCACGGCAGGGACGGCTTCGGAGATGACACGTTTCTGTATCATTACCAATACCGATACCCATGTGAAAATGGCGATTGTAGATTGGCGTTGCACACCACTCATTGCGATTGATGACCCTAAACTGATGTTGGCCAAACCTGCCGGCCTGACTGCGGCAACAGGGATGGATGCTCTGACACATGCGGTCGAGGCCTATGTATCTACGGCTGCTAATCCCATCACTGATGCCTGTGCAGAAAAGGCGATCACCATGATCAGTGAATGGCTCAGTCCCGCAGTGGCGAATGGGGATAATCTAGAAGCACGGGATGCCATGAGCTATGCTCAATATCTTGCCGGAATGGCCTTTAATAACGCCTCTTTAGGATATGTGCATGCGATGGCACATCAGCTCGGAGGCTTCTACAACTTGCCGCATGGTGTTTGTAATGCAATTCTGCTCCCCCATGTTTGTGAATTTAACCTGATTGCTTGTCCTGAACGTTATGCCAAAATTGCCCAATTGATGGGGGTGAATACAGAAGGCTTAACCGTAACTGAAGCAGCTTATGAAGCGATTGGCGCCATTCGTCAGCTTTCGGCTTCAATTGGTATTCCATCTGGGCTGACGGAATTGAATGTAAAAGAAGCTGACTTGGCCATCATGGCGGAAAATGCACAAAAAGATGCCTGCATGCTGACCAATCCACGTAAAGCCAGCCATGCCCAAGTGGTAGATATTTTTAAAGCGGCGATGTAGTGCCTCAATGTAAGTCTTCTCTCCAAGCATCTGACTTACATTTTTAACAGCCCCTGTTTCACTTCCTGAGGAAGTGTGCCAAGAGCAGACATGCATTTTCCTGTTCCTGGCTGATCCTTTTGCCTTCATAAGAGGATAAAAGCGGGGGGTGTTTCTTTTTTATGAAGTCCCCTTCATTATGAATATCGACATTAATCCCATGGTAGAAAAATGCCACTATTTTTTTAGCCCGTTCTAGCCACAAATAAAATTTCATAGCGTATTATCTTACGATTATATTTGATCCCTGAGGAATAAACTGCGCGTCCTTCAAATGACATGAAGGTGAGCGTAGCTGATATCAAGCATCTAGGCAAACGGCAAACTGGGTAGCCACTGATAAAAATTTTAGGATCAGGTTCAGTCTAAATTAATAAGTAAACTCACAGTAAGCAAGGATAATACTTAATATTCCAGAATATTCCTATTTTAACTATTTAGCTTTGTACCGACAGTTACATCAGCTTTAAAGATTTTTATATTTTAACAGAGTCTGATGAACGGGATGGTTTTTGGGCATCAGTTCAATCAGGCGTTCTACAGCATCAATCGCTTCAGGAAAATGTGCCACATGTTTCAGCAAGACATCGGTTTCATTAGCCTTGAAAATGGCATCGCTCAGGCGTGATTCCAGACAATCTCTCCAGGCGCATAGAAATGGACTTTCTGTTTTGGCCAGAAATACGCCGGTACATAATTTCAAGGCTGAATCGATATACCCAGCATCTAAAGATTGCTCTGTCATTAAAAAATCAGCCTCTACATGCGCCAATAAACGATAGGGTCTGGAACCCAGCATACCACCTAATAAATCGCGTAATTGTGACATTTCTGCTTTTAAAGTCCCCATACTGACCTTGCGCTCGCCATATAAGGCTTGATGCAATGTATCTAGACTCAGACCCTGCGGACATAAGGCTAGAATGGTCAGAATTTCAATCTGTCGAGGAGTCAGAACCAGCATCTTGCCATTAAACAGCACTTGAGGTACTGAAAAAGCTCGAATAAACAGGCGCTGCTTCTGGCATTCTAGTAGAGCCGACTGGATGATCGTAGCACAGCGCTCCGCAGCTAGTAGTGCTAAACTGTTATGCTTTGGCCAGGTAGTCGACAGATCAATGACACCTAAGACCTGTTTTGAATAGGGATCAATAATCGGGGCAGCGTAACAAACCCAATCATGAATGGAGGACATGTAATGTTCACTGGAAAAGACACAGCTGGATTGTTGAGTTTTTAAGGATAATGCCAATGCATTGGTTCCGACTAGCTCTTCGCGCCATTGCCCACCTTCAATAAAATGTACACTTTCTGCGGCACTTTGCATTTGTGGGCTAGAAGCTGCCCAAATGATGGTGCTGCCGATATCTCCGACCGCCAGCACCATAGAAGATTGCTCGGCAATATGTTTTAAATCCTGAGCACAATGTTGCAGGGCTTGGGCTAAAGTTGAGGAAGAAGTGGTCTTTTTTAAATCCGTCAGCGGTGCTGCTAAACGATTCTTCGGGATTTCAGCCGAGGATGAACGTTGCCAGGAGCTGGCAATACTCTGTCCCAGCTGTTCTGCATGTAAGGGAGACAAACTGCTGTTTTGCCGAAGCTGATCAGTATTGTGCCTTTTTTCCATCAAATCTTGTTTTGTCATCATTCCTTATTCTCACAACAATTCATGATTTACATCGGCTGTAATCGTTATTTTTTTAAAATGGATGAAAATATCGTGAACATGCTAGCTCCAACCTTTTTCCAACCTTATACCAGTTATATTAATCAAATAAGATGCAGAAGTCCCTTATACCAAAGCTGTAGAAGCGGTTTTGCCATACGAAAATAAGCAAAGGAAATACATATGCGTTACGTCGATCCTAATCAACCTGATTCAAAAGTTCATTTTAAAGCACAATACGAGAATTTTATTGGCGGCGAATGGGTCGCTCCGGTCAAAGGTGAATACTTTGACAACATCTCTCCGGTAGATGGCAAAGTCTTTACCAAGGTTCCGCGTTCTTCTGTAGAAGACATTGAATTGGCCCTGGATGCAGCGCACAAAGCCAAAGAACAATGGAACAGAGCATCGCCGACCACCCGCTCCAATATTCTGTTGAAAATTGCCGATCGTCTGGAACAAAATCTGGAACTGCTGGCAGTGGCAGAAACCTGGGATAACGGCAAACCGATCCGTGAAACGCTGGCTGCCGATATTCCGCTGGCGATTGATCATTTCCGTTATTTTGCCGGCTGTATTCGTGCGCAGGAAGGCGGCATTTCCGAAATTGATGAAGATACGATTGCTTATCATTTTCATGAGCCGTTGGGCGTCGTGGGTCAGATTATCCCGTGGAACTTTCCGATTCTGATGGCTGTCTGGAAACTGGCACCTGCCCTGGCTGCGGGCAACTGCATTGTGTTGAAACCTGCAGAACAGACTCCGGTCAGCATTCTGGTGCTGGCTGAACTGATTCAGGATATTTTGCCACCGGGCGTGTTGAACATCGTCAATGGCTACGGGGTCGAAGTCGGCCGTCCACTGGCGACCAATCCCCGTATTTCCAAGATTGCCTTTACCGGTTCCACCGCAGTGGGTCAGATGATCATGCAATATGCGACTGAAAATATTATTCCGGTGACTCTGGAACTTGGCGGTAAATCACCAAACTTGTTCTTTGCCGACATTATGGATCAGGAAGACGATTATCTGGACAAAGCGCTGGAAGGTTTTGCCATGTTTGCCCTGAACCAGGGTGAAATCTGCACCTGTCCATCGCGTGCGCTGATCCAGGAAAGTATTGCTGACGAATTTCTGGCGCGTGCCGTTGAACGGGTGAAACGGATTAAAACCGGGCATCCGCTGGATACTGACACCATGATTGGCGCGCAAGCCTCACAGGAACAGCAGGACAAGATTCTGGGCTGTATTGCCACTGGTCGTGAAGAAGGCGCACAGATCCTGACTGGTGGTGAAGCACGTCAGGAAGTGGGTCAAGGTTTCTATATTGAGCCGACTATCTTTAAAGGCACCAATGACATGAAGACCTTCCAGGATGAAATCTTCGGGCCTGTATTGGCTGTGACCACCTTTAAAGACTTTGATGATGCGATCAAGATCGCCAATGATACGATTTATGGACTCGGTGCCGGTGTCTGGTCACGCTCAGCGCATACCTCTTACCGTGCAGGCCGTGCTATTCAGGCAGGTCGGGTCTGGACTAACTGTTATCACATCTACCCTGCCCATGCGGCTTTCGGTGGTTATAAAAAATCAGGGATTGGGCGTGAGAATCATAGAATGATGCTGGATCATTATCAGCAGACTAAAAACTTGCTAGTCAGCTATTCGACCAAACCAGCCGGGTTCTTTTAAGAAGTGAAATACATTCAAAGCGAACTTCGGTTCGCTTTGAATGTATGGTAGCTAGCTTTCACAAAATATCAGCAACATCTTCAAGCTGCGGCCAATTCAAATAAAGTTTTTAGTCTATAAATACTTTTTTTAAAGGAAAGAGCATCACCTCAAATTTCTATTTGCAATAGTGTCATTTCAAGATAATTTCACTCTATAAAGATTTCGCCACATTCTCCAGCCATTGAGTGCCAGAAGAATAAAAATAAAATAAAGCACGGCGGTTAAATACAATGACTTATAGCTATACATGCCGACATAAATCACATCTAACACACACCATAATCCCCAGCTTTCAATATATTTTTTTGCCGCCCAATAACTTGCCACCAAGCTAAAAGAGGCTAACATGGAGTCCAACCAAGGTAGTGACGCTGCGGTGAAATGAGCAAATAAGGCACCAATCACCAGACCAGCGACAATACCCACAATCAGGCTATATACCCAGATTTTTTTATTCAAATAGCCAATCTGTACAGTCAGATCCTGGTCTTGATCTTTCTTCGACCAGCTATACCAGCCATAGAGTTGCATCAAGATAAATACGGCTTGTAATGCTGCGTCTGCAAATAAATTGACACGATAAAAAATAATGATATACAGAAATACAGCGACAATATTCACTACCCAGCAGGCTTTATATTGTTTAGACGTCAACCAGACACCTAAAACATTTAAAATGAACGCTGCAATTTCTATATTTTCCATAGCAATATAACCTGATTAAGCAGCCAATTTAGAAGTTCAGATTGAATGACAAGGTTGCTGTACGCGGCGAACCCAAGAATAAATAATCGTCACCCAAAAATTCACCTGCATCACGCCAGTATTTCTTGTTGAACAGATTATTAATATTCAAGCGTAGCAATGCATCGGTCGTATTTAGCTTAAATTGATAAGCAGCGCCTAAATCAACCACACTATAACCTGCGACTTTCGCAGCACCCTCTTTGTTAGCATATTTGCTGGAACTGTATTGACCACCTGCCAGAACAGTGAAACCTGCAATGCTCGGTACGTTATAGCGAAGATGTGTTGCGAAACGAACTTTTGGCACGTTTTGCGCCTGATGATTGCCATATTCAACCGCTTCTACATTTTCTAAACGGGCTTTAGTCAAGGCTAAAGATGAAGTTAAGCCCAGATGATCGGTTAATGCACCATTCAGTCCGAGCTCCAGACCCTGACTATGTTGTTCGCCTTCCGCAACAAAATAGCGAAGTCCTGAAATCGGCTTGCTATATTGGTTGTCTTGGCGTAAATCAAATAGCGAGGCAGTCAATAAAAACTGCTTGATCTGTTGTTTTAGGCCAATTTCATATTGCTCTGAATAGATCGGCGCTAGAGTTTCAGCCGCATTCTCTGCAAACAAAGGTGCTGTCTTTCCATCTGACAAGCCTTTGGCATAAGAGGCATACAGAGTTGTTGACTCTACCGGGCTATAACTCACTGCAAACTGTGGTAAAAATTTGCCTAAATCCGTATCACGAACTTTTATTACCTGCTTACCCTCTGCATCATAAGCATGTGCTTGTTCATCAAGCTCGATCCATTTTCCGCCAATCAAAGTAGACCACTGTTTATTCCATTCAATACGGTCTAATGCTGTAAATGCAGTTTGTTTACTTTTAAGTACTTGATATTTTGGTCCAGCATTCGCTGTTACTGGGGAAAAATCTATGGTTTCTGTATAAATATTACCTACACCAATCCATTTCCATTCATTGACACCAGCAAAACGATCTCGCGATTTATTGGTTTGTGTAATATCAAAATGTAGATAATGTTGCGCCCAATTGGTATCAATCACCCCATCTAGTTTGACTTTAAATTGGTTGGTTTTAAAGGTTTCATCTGGATTCTGATAATCGTAAATATCATACTCGCCAGCTTTACCAAACGTGTTACAGGAATACTCTTCCAGACAGCCTTCCCGATAATAACCATAAGCAAAGCTTGAATAGTCATCAACTCTGGATTTACTGTGGGCTGCGACGAGTCCCAAGTTCCAGTCATCATTCAAGGCATAACTATATTTTAAACTGCTATTCAGACTATCGATCGTGACCGGTTTGCCCCAAGTCTGGTAACCAAGCAATCGGTCCCATTTCACATTTTCTGGGACTTTACCATCCAGTAATTGATAACCTGGCACTGATTTTTGTTCGGAACGCTGTGCTTCAAGATCAAATTCCAATTTAGATTGCTCAGATGTTTTCCAGTCTAAGGCCAATGCCGCTAAATAGCGCTCACCATCCACGTGATCGACATAAGACTCAATCTGCTCATTCACCAGATTGATGCGATATCCGAATTGCTGCTCATCACCCAAAAAACCACCGAGATCAGTTGCCACTGAAAACTGGCCGTGTTGATCGGCAGAGAATGTCAGGGCCTGGATATCTTTGGGTCGCTTGGTGACATAATTGACCACACCACCCGGGGTCGACATACCACTTTGAATCGCGGAAATGCCTTTTAAAACTTCCACACGTTCTTTGTTTTCAAGTGCAACGTTTTGTTCACCACGAATCACATTGCCATTAATGAGGTAGCTTGATGCCAAATCGAGTTCAAAGCCACGCGAGACAAAGTTTGGATAATAGCCAATTGCAGCATAGCCATCACCGATGGCTGCATCATTTTTTACCACATCGCTCAGCACGCGAGCATGTTGTTCAGCAATGAGATCGGCAGTCACGATAAAGACCGATGCAGGTATTTTTTGCAGACTGTCCGTAGCAAATCCCTCGACATTCACTTTGGCACTCGAGTAAGGGATGCTTTGATCGGCTGTAATGACAATCGTGTCAAGCTGTTGAACATCGTCTTCAGCATAAGTCAGCGGGGCTAAACAAAGCTGCGACAGAATGATCATATTTAAAGATCGGGTTAATACATTCTGTTTGAGTTGACGATTGTTCATACGAAACCTTATGTATTTGAAGTGGGTGATGATGCCGGGTTTAGAGAGCAACTAAGAAGAGTGCAATTCGTGTTGAATGAGCCGGGTTAAAGTCTGGGTAAATTGTTGGCCTTGTTCGCCAAAGAACCAGTCCACATGACCGATAATCCAGTCGTAATAAGCCGCATCTGCATGGTTGAGGTTGTGGGTAATGCCCACAAAATACTCCAGCTCTGAAAAAGCGAAATCCAGATGCACGATTTTCAGCAGTTCTGGCAAAATACTAAAATCTTCTTGTGGATGTATCTCGGAAAAATAAGCATGGAGAAAAGCGGTTAAACCGGCTTCATCAATCGGAATATGTGGGTTCTGCTTTAATTCCAACCAATCAATGAAATTACGTTCAATCGTCACAGCCAGATCATAAAGTGCCGAATTTCGGTCAGATAAACCAAAATCAATTACGGCAGTAATCTCCGCTTTGGCATCCGGTGCTGACCAAAATAGATTAGAAGCGTGTAAATCGTTATGGGTCCAAATTCTGCTTGCCTGTTGCAATACAGGCTGAATACGCTGGTGAACCTGTAAGATTTGATCTAAAAAGTAAGGATCTAAATTTTTGTCGGCACAGTAACGGCTTAATTCTGGACTGTTTACAATGCGCCGTTGAATGGCTGTAACGATATTTTCACTGTTTAAAAGCTGCTGATTGGACAATAAATAAGATGCTGATCGGCCTTGCCGCTCAGGAAAATCCTGCATGGCCATATGTAAGCTTGCCAGTAATTGCCCCGCTTTCGCAGCATGTTCAGCATAGAAAAAAGGTTTCCAGGATTGCTGATCTGCATACAGATCTAAGCCGGCTGCTTTTGCATAGACTTCATAGGTCCAGTCACCTAGCTCTAAAGCGGTCAGACCTTGATTTGAGCTAATCAATGCTGCAACAGGAATTTCTTTGCTAGCTAAATGCTGAAGAACGGCATGCTCCTGTAAAATATCGCGGGCACGACGAAAGGAACAATGGCTGCGCTTAATCAAATACTGATGCGCGACTATTTCATCCCTGCTCACAAGATCCTGCTCTACTTTAACCAATACTGCAGATGAAAATGGCCGTGGACTACACCACAAAATCTGAATATGACCTTGTAAACAGGAATACTGCTGCTGCAGGCTTTGTAATTCTGGATCAGAAATATGTGCCCAGTCTTTATGTTCCCAGGCATTGCCCATACCATGACCTAAATCATCAGTCATTGTGGTCATTATCAATATTCCTGAGCCAGATCATCATGTGGTAATGGAGAGTCATCATTTAAGCAAACATCTACACAGTATTTTCAAATACATTTAATATTTAAGGTTTGTCCCAAAATTAAGTGGTACATACCAGTATTAAATTGGAGGCAAGTTTAGCCTTTTAAATATAAAAATAGAATGCTTAATAATTAAAATTATTTTAAAAAAAAATCCTAAAAACACAGAAGTTTTTAGGATTTGAATGGATTGGAGATAAATATAAGCTTATGCGTGAATATCTAGGGTCATTTCAATTTTGTCCTGAGACCAGATTTCGATGTCATATTCAATCACCAGATCGTTTGATTTTGAAATACGTTCAATGTAAGTTGCTGTTTGGCTTATAGGAATTCCTAAATATTGGCTCTCAAAATGAGAGACACCGGTATTTTTAATTTTTAACTGACTACTCGTATAATCATAATCAAAGTGATTTTTAATGACATCTTGGACCGAAGTAATCACGTCATAATTCAGCACATCTGGAAATAGCGCAACAGGCAGATAATTGTATTCAAGGAGTACCGGGACATCATCAGCATAACGTAAACGGATAATTTCAATAAAGCCGAGTCTTCTCGTTGCTTCACTAAAAACATCACTGTGATCAAATCGCTCCAGCTGTCTGGTCGAGATCAGTTCTGTTCTGGCATTAAAACCCTGTGCCTTCATATAAGAACGAAAATTTTCAATTGAGTTTGGATAGTATTGAATTTTTTTATTACTCACAAACCAGCCGAGATTTTGCCGTTTGTAAATTTTATCTTCGGCACGAAGCTGTTCATAAGCCTTACGCACTGTTTCCCTTGAACAGTTAAACTTTAATGCCAAGTAACGTTCCGATGGAATCATTTGATTAGAACTGTATTTTTTCAATTCAGCCTCAATCAAATCTCTGATTTCCATATACTTCATTCAGTGAATCCAGCTCGTCAGCGTAAGTTATATTGATGGTACTAAATTAAAGAACAGAGGAAAATTAAAAAAGGTACAGATCAGTAAAAAGATACATTCCCTAGTCTTAATGAGAATTTTTACGGTAATGGTAATCCCCCCTAAAAATATTGATGATGAGAATGCAGGACCTTATCGTCAGCAAAATGTATTAAATTCACTTATGCTCTACTTCCTCACTTGTATCGCAAATTGAATAACATGGCATTTACCACAATGTAATTTTCCCTCCTGCCTTTCTTGCTCCCCGACATAAAAGTGATGGATGTGGTCCTGTCCGAAGACTTCTAGAATGCAACGAGGATCGTATAAATATTCGACATTTGAAGGACCACCGGTTTTATAGTCGATCTGTTCCTTTGAATATAGCTCACCAATAAACCATCCACCGTTGAGCAAGGATTTTCTTATGCCTTCTAAAACCTGTTTTTGTGTTTCTATATCGAAATGACCAAATACACAGATCACATTTTGATAAAACTCCGATGGCCATTGAGCTACTGTTAAATCAACATGTTTAAGTTCAACTTTTATCCCTTGGGCTTCAGCCTTGCTGGACAGATGCGTCAAAGCAACATCAGAATAATCCCAGACTTCCGCTGAAAAAGGGTAACCCTGCTGTCTTGCCCGCTCAGCCAGGTATAAGATATTCCGTCCTTCACCTTCAGCAATTGCCAGTGTTTTACCCTCTATTCGGATTTTGTCCGAAATTTGCTGAATGAAAAGATTTGCTGCTGTGCCATACAGATCTTGCGTCCGGGCATACAATTCATTCCAGTGCTGACTCATTTCAGCCTCCATTTACTAAACGATTCAATCAGCTGGAAAACTCTTTAAATGCCTCTAGGGCATTTGCGGCATACATCAATGAAGGTCCTCCACCCATATAGACGGCAACGCCTAAAACTTCTTCCAGTTCCCGTAGGGTCATGCCCATTTTGACTAAGGTTCGAACATGAAAACCGATACAACCATCACAACGTGCCGCCACACCAATCGCCAAGGCAATTAACTCCTTGGTTTTCGGATCAATCACGCCATCACGCATAGCAGTCTGTGACAATTGGTTAAAACTTTTCATTAAATCAGGCGAATCCTGACTTAAAGTTCTTAAACTGCCCGAAATGTTCTGGGTTAATTCTTTGTATTTCATTGCTTCACCTCAAATAAAGAAATCAGCATTCATTTATATATTCAATAGCTTATTTTTCTACCGGATAGCCCTGTTCCAGCCAGGCCTGGTAACCACCCTGAACCGACTTGACCTGGGTAAAACCCATATTCTGTAAGGTATCGGTTGCCAGTGCTGAACGTCCACCCGTACCACAAATCAAATAAATCGGCTGATCTTTAAGATGTTCCAGTGCCTGCTGGGTATCACAATGATGACTGGCTAAGGGATGCTGGTGAATTCGCATTTCCAAAATACCACGTGGATAATTCACCGCCCGGTCTATCGCTGCTGCTTGGAATTCATCTGGTTCCCGAACATCAATCAGTATGGTTTTATGGTTTTGCATCGCCTCAAACAATTCATTTACGCTGACTTCCTGAATCCGGCTTTTTGCATTCCGGATCAATTGCTCTGCAGTTTTCATCATTTTCATTCTTCCTCGGCCATTAAAACGATATTCACATTGCATAAACGATGCTCAGGGAGATTAAAGCGCTTTAGTTTAGGTACTTAATCGTCTGTTTTAGCCCATGAGCGCTGAATAGATTAAATACATAGCTACCCCAACCACGGTTGTGGCAAATATTTTCTGTACCTTGTTACTGTCAATCCGATGCATCAGACTGCGTCCAATGAACATCCCGACAATACAGGCCAGGACAAAGGCCAGTGTGACCGAAACAGGATATTGAAAGCCCTCCAGTACGTGTGCAGAAATGCTGACCCCACCAATCAGGAAAATAATCATGAGAGAGGTCGCCACGATGCTGCGCATATCGAGATCGGTGAATTTACGCAGGGCTGGAACAATAACAAAACCACCCCCAACGCCAAGCAGACCCGTTAATAAACCTGCCACTACACCAATACCAGCCAGAAAGGAGGCCGTTTTCACATTCCAGATCAGACGACCGGTCGTTTGATTGACCTTGCACGGTGCATTACCATGATCATGGACTTTATTAAAGAAGATCCGGTAAGCAACAATCAGCATGACCAGACTGAAAGCCAGCGTCAGCCAGACTGGAGAAACGATATCAGCCAGATGCACGCCATAACGGGCTGAAGGAATACTGATCAGCGCGATCCAGAGCGCAGCGCGATAACGTACAATACGCTTGAATAAACCTTCGAACGTTCCAACCAAGGCCGACAGCGTGACTGCCAGCAAGCCCACCGGCGCAGCCTGAGCTACCGTCCAACCCTGACTCGCCATCAGTGCCGGTACAGCCAGAATGCCGCCACCAGCACCGGTTAGACCCAGCAAGCCACCAATCGCCAATCCTTCCAGTATTAATGCCCACATCGCCCTCTCCCTTATCCACAAAAATGATTCAATAAAGGTTGAACTTTTTGTTGAATCACGACACAAGCTTATTTGAAGTAGTTAAGAGGAAGCTTGAGGTAAGAAACACCATTTTGCTCTGGCTCAGGAAACTGCCCTGCTTTCATATTGATCTGAATCGCCGGTAGAATCAGTTTAGGCATACTCAGTCCTGAATCCCGCTGGTTGCGCATCTGAGCAAATTCAGCTTTACTGATTCCCTGATGAATATGAATATTCTGTGTCTTTTGTGTCTGTATATCAGATTCACACACATAGGATTCACGTGTTTCAGGCAAATAGTCATGACATAAAAAGACCCGGGTATCTTCTGGCAACTGAAACAGGCTTTGTACCGAATCATAAAGCTGTTCTGCACTGCCACGCGGAAAGTCACAACGTGCTGTACCATAATCTGGCATAAACAGGGTATCACCCACAAAAACCGCATCACCAATCACATAACTCAGGCAAGCAGGCGTATGTCCCGGTGTTGGAATGTTATAGGCTTTCAATGTTCCGATTTGGAACGACTCATGATCTTCAAATAAATAATCAAAGAGCTGCTGGGCATTCCATTGTTTAATATCCAGATGATAAATCGCGCCAAAAGTTTGCTGAACAATACCAATTTTCTGGCTCATGGCAATCTTGCCACCTAACTCAGCTTTGAGGTATTGCGCTGCAGTCAGATGATCAGCATGGACATGGGTTTCCAGAATCCACTCGACCGTTAAACCCTGCTCTTTAATATAGGCAATAATTTTATCGGCATGAATAGTTGAGGTACTTGCTGATGCCGGATCGTAATCCAGAACGCTATCAATAATGGCGCAGGCTTTGGTTGCAGGATCACGTACAACATAACTGAAGGTATTGGTATCTTCGTGAAAAAAATCTTTTACTATAGGTAAGTTTGACATCGTTAAGCTCCTGACCATTTACGGTGAATCCATACACCCACCAGCATTGCTACAATAAAATAGAGCACTTGATAGTGGCCCAAACCGATCAAGGTGAAACTTGGCGCCGGACAGATGCCGGCAATGCCCCAACCTGCACCAAATAAAACCGCACCTGTGATCAGTTTTTTATCTATCTGATTATTTTTAGGTAAATCAATAGGGTCATTAAATACTGTTTTCGGTTGCGCCGTACGTAATGCTTTCTGGAAGGGAATAAAGGCCACCGCAATCGCGCCCATCATGACAAAGGCCAGACTGGCATCCCAATCGCCAAACAGATCCAGGAAATCGAGTACTTTTTCCGGATTGGACATGCCTGATACCATCAATCCCACAGAGAACAGCGCACCAAATAAAAAGGCAAACACATTTTTCATTTTAGAATGCTCCTGTGATATGACGGATAATATAAACAGCGACAAAACCTGCAAACATGAAAGTCATGGTCGCAATGATAGAACGCTTAGACAGGCGACTGATGCCACAAATTCCGTGACCACTGGTACAGCCCGAACCTAAGCGTGTCCCAAAGCCCACTAGCAGACCTGCCACAATCATCATCAGTGGGCTGGCATTCAATTCGATTTCAGGTTGTACAAACAGACCATAAATAAACGGTGTGAGGATCAAGCCTAATAAAAACCAGATTGCAGGCGTTTTAAACATGGTTTTTGAGTTTAATACTTGCCCAATCAAACCACTGATTCCTGCAATACGGCCATTGACGTAAAGATAACCAACTACGGAAAGCCCGAGCATTAAGCCGCCAATAAATGCGATGAGGAAGTCATGCATGATGAATTAATCCCTATACAATATACTTTTTTATATTATATAATAAAAAATATTAATCAAGCAGTTTTATGGTAAATTATGTAAACTGCACGGGCTACATCAAAAGTTGTGAGGACATTTATGGATATGATTGCTGAAAATGCCAAAATTGATTTTTCTCAAGTCGATTTCGTCAGCCAATGCCTAAAAGTTTTGGCCAATCCTGATCGTCTGAAAATCTTATGTGTCCTGGTCGATGGGGAAATGAATGTTCAGGAAATTGAAGAATCTACTGACATTCATCAACCTACACTTTCACAACAGCTGACTGTATTGCGTAAGGCCAACATGGTTGGCACCCGACGTGAGGGCAAGCAGATTTTCTATCGTCTGAGTGATCCCAAGGTCTTGAGCCTGATGCAAAAGCTGTACGAGCTGTATTGCGCCTAGCCCTCCTCTTAATGCAACCAAAAAGAAATGATCAGAAGCAGCCCGCTAAAAGCAGTAAACAGGTTTAGCCATACAGGATGCTGGGTATAATAACCTTCAATAAATTCCGGCGGTCCCAGTGATGTCCATCCCCCTCGATATTGCAGGATTGAGGCGATATTCACCAACATGCAAAACACAATCACCGCAATCCCCATCCACTGTGCATAGGCTATTTTTTATGCATAACGTTCATGATCGACTAATTACAATAGCCGGTTGGATTTTTCAATCACAAAACCAAATGCAATTAATGTCAGACCATTCCGGTTCCCTGCCAGAGCGGTTCATTCCAAAGCAAACAATACCCGTGGATGATCCAAAGTGGACATATCTCATCCGATCTTATTGTTCAAAAATTTCTTTGACGTCCATCGCCAGGCCTTGAGTAGATTTAAATTCACCCTGGTTATTTTTCCAGGCCATCGACGGTGTGGAGAAAAAGCCGTATTTCCCCATTAGGGCCTGGTTGGCATCAATTTTTGCAGCAATTTCTGCAGGAATCTTTGCCATTTTCTTGAGCTGCTTTTTGCCTTTATTCTTGTTTATATCATTAAAAACTGCTGCTGGATTTTTCGACATTAACAATGTTGCCACCTGACCACGGCTTTCTTCACGGATCACACCGACCTGAATATGACGCAGCTGTACCTTGCCTGATTCGACCCAAGGCCGAGCCGCCTGCCAGAATTTATAGCAATATGGACAATTCGGATCGGAAAAGACATAAACCACTCGTGGTGCATCCGGCTTGCCATCCTGAATCCAGGTCGATTTTTCCAGGGTTTTCCAGACATCATCCAATACCGCTTTTTTCATATGCTTTTCAATCTGCTCATTGGACAGGCTTTTCCCTTGCGCATCAAACAGTTCGCCCTTGATATAATATTTGTCATCGTTGGAGATAAATACTGTATTGGAGTACTGGTCTTCATGCCCCACCCAACCGGTCATTCCTTGCGGTGCCGGAATCTGTTTTACAAACACAAAACCCTGTTTTTCAATATTCTGTTTAATATTCGCCTGCGTGTGCATGCTCATGATCAGGAACATGCCTGCACCCAGTACCCGGTAAATTCTGTTCATACTAAGTCCTTCCGTTTTTTTAAGGTTGATCTGAAATTCTGTTTAAATATTGCTGCAACATGGCCGGACTGAGTTCCCCCATATGCCGCTCGACCAGCTGGCCTTGAGCATTAAAAAACAGCGTCGTTGGCAGGCCAAAACTATTCAGCTGCTGTGGCAGTTCACCATATGGGTCCAGCAGGACATGTTTAAATTGAAACTGATGTTTTCTTAAATAGGCATTTACGGTGGCTACCTCCTCACCCTGATTCAGCATGACAAAATTCACTTGAGGATGCTGCTTGGCTGCTTTGGCCAATACCGGCATTTCGCGATGACACGGCGGACACCAGCTCGCCCACAAATTAATTACCGTGGGCTGGCCAATGAATTGGCTGAGTGGAATCTTATCTGTACCCAGACGTTCCTGTTCTAGTCCAGCAAAGGCTAGATCAGGAAACGCTGCTTCAGTTTTTAGACTGGATTTGAACGCGAGCCCAAGCCCGACCCAGAGTACAAAGATGATCAGCAAGATGGCTTTGAATCGGGTCTGCAACTGTCTGTTGCGAATGACATACCATAAAGTACCTATCAGCACCCCGCCCCATAAATGAAAACCTTTGTCCTGGATTTTCAGTATGTCGATGGGGGCTACAAAATACAGCTCGGCATTGAGTAGAACGAAAACAAGACGTGCACCCAGCATCCCTAGCAGAAAACTGCTCCAGAGCAAATCCTGACTTTGTCCAAGCAGCTGTTTAGACCATGAATACTTTCTGGCTAATCCAAACAGGATGGCAGATAACAGCATCAAGCCAGTGGCAACAATCATGAGTGTCCAGGGCAACATCAAAGGTCCCAGATGCAGCGCATCACTGGAAATCATCATAGTTGCTCCCCTTGTAGTTGCTGCAATGTGCCTAGTAAATGTGCCGCACTAAAGCTTCCGGTCAAGCGCAACTCACGCTGCTCCTGATGCGCTGCATTTAAAAATATAAAGGTGGGTGGACCGAGGATTTGCCATTCTTTTAGCAGCTCATCCTGACTTGGATGATAGTGGGTCAGGTCTAATTTGATACGAACCACATTTTGTAAAGCCGTCTGGACATCACTACGTGGAATCACTTCCTTTTCAATCGGTTGACAGGCCACACACCAGTCCGCATACACATCAATTACCACTGGCTGTGCAGGATGTTTGGCTAAAACCTGTTGCAATTCTGCGGCTGTACTGACCTTCTGCCATTCAAGCCGTGATTCCACATGGGCGACCTGTACCTGACTCCAGACATGATAGAGCTGCATGCCTCCTGCAAAGACCAGTAAACCACTGAGCAGCATCAGGACTATTTTCGATACAGACCGATGCACATGGGGCAGCATCTTGAACAAGAAGTAGCCTGAACAGGTGATCAGTACTACACCCAAAAGGCTCAGGTATAAAATGCCGGGCAATAGGGGGCGGGCAAAATACAAGGCCAGGGCCAGCATGACAAAGCCAAAACTAAACTTCAGGCGATCCATCCAGATGCCAGGTTTGGGTAAAAGATGGGACCCAAATACAGCTGCGATAAATAGTGGCAAGCCCAGCCCAAGGCCTAAGACAAACAGATAGCTGGCACCCAAAATCGGTTGATTAAGCTGAGACACATAGATTAAGGCACCGGCCAACGGTGCACTCATACATGGCCCGACAATCAGTGCCGCGATCATGCCCATGAGACCAGCACCAATCAGCGTGCCACCCTTCTGCTTTTGCTGCCATTGATCCAGCCGCTGTAACATGCCTTGAGGTAAGGACAGCTGAAATACTCCGAACAGATTAAGCGCGAACAAAACAAACAGAATGCTGAAAATACTGATGAATATCGGACTTTGAAACCAGCGCTGAAAACTGTAACCGAGCTGTGCCACAGCAAGTCCTATGACCGCATAGACCAGTGCCATACCCAAAACAAAGACCAGCGCAATCAGTGCAGCACGGTAGCCCCGGTGCTGCTGAACCAGAATTCCCGTTAAAATTGGAATTAAAGGTAAAGAACACGGTAAAAATGCCAGCAGAATGCCAAGCCCGAGAAAAATCAGAGCATTAATCAACAGACCTTGTTTCGACAGCAAACTTAAAAAATACTGGTCATTGTTCCACTGGTCATTCATGCCTGCTGATGAAGTTTGATTTTTAGGGTCTGTAATAAGCTGGTCGTTTTTCTCTGTTAATTCCACCTCAGGCTGCACGACAGGGTCGGAAACTGCAGCGACTTGCACTTTCTCCACCTTTTCTTCAGCCAGTGCTTGATCTGTACTTTGAGTTTGCCCTATAGCTTGGAGCTCATCTTTCTGAGTAGTCAAAATCTTTTCGTTTGCTTCTGGCTGTGTAGTGCTGGCCAGCAGCTTTTGAGGCTTGCTCAAGTTTTGCGCTGGAAATAAACCATCTGCATCAGTTTTTACTGTGGTGCGTTGCACCGGATAACATAAACCGCTTTCTGCACAGCCCTGCCACTGCACCGCAAACTGCTGGTTGGGCTGGACATTCATATTGGTTTTGACTTGCCCATAATGCACCTGAGTCAAACCGAAATTGGGATCATCTTTGTCTTCAGGTTTGGGCAATGCCAACTTGACTGGGGTCTGCTGATGAGACACTTTAAGCTGGTCATGATACAGATAATAACCCTCTGCGATTTTCCAGCTAAGCTCTGCCTGATCCTGACTTGTAGAAACCACCTGAAACTGAAAAGCCTGATCCGGTGGTAAAAAGTCTGCATGTGCAGTTCCCGTCATGATTCCACCGCCGATCACGGCACCCAATATCCACTTCAACATCCAGCTGATCTCCTCCTGTTAGGACTGCATTATTGAAAAACTAAAATTAAGACAACATTAACAGCCCAAATCATTTATAAAATAATGGCAGTTTGATCAGGATGTTCTATGTTTATTGTATTGGTTGAGGATGATCCCTATATCGCACAGAGCATTTGTGCTGCTCTGAACTATCTGAATATTTCAGTGGAGCATGTCAGTCACGCACGTGCTGCAGATTATTTTATCCGGCATAGTGCTGTCGATTTGTGTTTACTGGATTTAGGCCTGCCGGATCAGGATGGCCTGGACTTGCTGCACAGCTGGCGACGCGACCAGATTGATCTCCCGGTACTGGTATTGACGGCACGGCTGCGGACCGATCAGTGTGTTCAGGCCCTGAATGCCGGTGCCGATGACTACCTGACCAAACCCTTTGAGCTGGAGGAACTGATTGCCCGGATTCATGCCCTCACCCGTCGCCACCGCGGCTTTGCCTCGAATACACTGCAATTTGATGACCTGGTTCTGAATCGGGATACCCAGACTGTGACCTACCAAGACCAGGCCGTGAGTTTATCTCGCCGTGAATTCAGCCTGCTGGAAACCCTGATGAGCCACCCCAACCAGATCCTGAAAAATGAACAGCTTATTGACAAGCTCTATGGTTTTCAGGACGCTATCGAGAGCAATGCCCTGAATGTACACATTTATCACCTGAGACAAAAACTACATCCAGACTTGATTCAGACCGTTCGTGGTGTGGGCTATATTTTCAAACCGTTTGAGCATCGTCATGTTTAAGCACAGCTTGAAATGGCGTTTGGCCATGAGTCTTTTGGCCGTGTTTATTGTGCTGTGGAGTGCGGTATTTTCATGGCTGTATATTGACCTGAAACAACGTTTACAAGACACGCTGGATCAACGCCTATCGGCATCTGCGCAAATGGTTGCCCGGCTGATTCAGCAGCTACCGCTGGATAGTCTGGGGGATGCAACCTTATCCAAATTAGCCAAGAATGATGATGCAAACCAGTTAATTGCCTGTGAAGTCTCTCTTTTTAGCTCTGACATCTCGTTAGATAATCAGGTCATTGCCAAAACACGCGGTGCCCCCCAAAATTTAAGCCAGCGACCAGAAGGATTCAGCACCTGGCAGCAGGGTGATACGGAATGGCGCAGTTATGTCCTGCGTCGTGGTGATATTCAGGTGGTGGCGGCAGAACGTATGTTCTTGAGGGATACCTTACTACAGCAGATTCTACAGTCCGTACTGGTTCCCTTGGTCTTCTCACTGCTAATCTGTATTGCCCTGATCATCTTTATTATCCGCAGACAGTTCCGGTCTTTGGATCAGCTCAGTCAATACCTGAACCAGAAAAACCTTAGCTATTCAGAGGCGGCAGATTTTTTAATGCAGCTCAAGCCTGCAAGCATTCCCCAAGAAGTACAGCCTTTTGTCAACAATTCCACGCAGTTGATTCAGAAACTCAATGACAGTCTGCAACAGGAGAAAGCCTTTAGTGCCTATGCTGCACATGAATTACGCAGTCCCCTGACCGCAATTAAAACCCATGTACAACTGGCACAGCTGATCGGTCAGCAGCAGAACCTGCCTGAATCCATTCAGCACAATTTGCAGCAGGCCAATGAGAGTATCCGGCGTTATACACTATTACTCGAGCAGCTTTTATTGCTGACCCAATCAGAAAACAGTCTCCAGGAAATGACTGAGGCCATCTGGCTTCGCCCCACACTTGAGAAAGTTCTTGCAGACTTAGGTACACGCTATCCAGAAATGAACAAAAAAATACAGGTGAAATGGGAAAGTCTAGGCGAAATTCAGCTACCTGAATTTGTGCTGTATACCGTACTGAAAAATCTGCTTGAGAATGCACTGCTGCATGCACAGGCTGAACAGATTTGGATTTCCATGCAGTCTGGTTGCCTGGTGATTGAAGATAATGGCCAGCAACTTACAGCAGAAGATATTCAACATTTAGGACAACGCTTCTGGCGCAAATCTGCTCAGCAGCATGGCCATGGTTTAGGACTGGCATTAACTGCTAACCTGTTAAAACAATATGGCTATCAGCTCTCTTTCAATGCCCGTCGACCCTATGGTGGGCTCAGCATTGAAATAAAGTACGGCGTGTCTAAGCGTGACATGCAAGCTTAGGGATATCCAGCCATACGGCTGTTGGAAAATACCGGGTCAGATACTCCTTTAAATATTGAATGGTATCCATCGCAATCGTTTGATCCTGGTGGTCATCAGCATGGTTAAATGCCACAGCATAAAGCGTGACTTCACGTTGTTTGAGTAGCTCCAGACTCAGTAGAGTATGATTAATACTGCCCAGACGGCCTGAAGTCACCAGAATGACAGGGTAGTGATGCGCTGCAATATAATTGATCGTCAGCATGTCCCGGGTCAGCGGCACCATTAATCCACCCGCTCCTTCAAGCAGAACCCGGTCATAACGCTCGGCCAGTATAGTGGCTGCCTGCTGAATTTTTTCGAAATCGATTGAACGCCGATCCAGTTCAGATGCCAGATGCGGTGAGGCCGGATAGCTAAAGATTTCTGGCATGGTCAGCTTGCCACCTGAGTGCAACTTAATTTAAAAAATAATTGAGGATGTTGTTAAATAAGCTCAAAAAAATAGAAGTGATTACTGGTACGCTTTCACAAGTCCCTTTTTGCTCCGTTCTATATGATAAATCCCGGTCATTGCACTGAATCACTGCTAAAATCTTTTCTTCTATTTGAGTAATGGCCTGTCATACTTAGGCTATTTAGCATACAAAATAAATAAGGAGGCATCATGCCTCTTTGAGCTGTTACTATTTACTTTCTTTTTCCGTTGGCATAAGTCAATCGATTGCTTTTAGACACTATATGGCTGGCAAAATTCCTGTAAATCGAAGGAGTCTTTCAACTGACATAAGCGCTGATACCTTCAGTTAAATCCATGAACTGAGATGCCTCCAGATAATCATTCACTGCTGTAACATGATCCCATCCTGTCCCGGATCACATCACGGGCTGTTTTTAAAACTCCACATAAAACTTTTCAATCAACTGCTGTGTTCTAATCAGCAGATGTTTAAACACATTATCCCGTTCAAATAGCTTCACCTTATAATTTGGCGAGTCTTTAAGTTCTTCCTTACGCAACAAATGCTTGGAGAACTCGTAATATTCCAGTACATTTTTTATCGTCTCTGGCTTCAAATTCTCCCTCTATGATGCCAGTCAAGGTATTGGCAATATTCCAGACTTTTTGTAGCTGTTGCACCTGGGCATGATTATGACAGTCCAAATCACGAACTCATTAATCCAGTGATTTCGCCTAAAATTTTCAATCATGCCATCGTAAGAAGGTGGCAAAAGACATAGTTTTTCGTGGGATTATGGCGTGAATAATAGTAAGTTTTTGACCCCAAGAAAAAAGTGTAGCAACTTACTACACTTTTTAGATATTCAGAATTTAGGTATTTTCACTTGTATTTTAGACAAGATGTAGCAAGTCCGAACTGCGACATTTTCCCAATGAGCGCCCGCTAATCTCACTAAAAAGATGTACCAGAAATATTCTAGTTATTTGCGAAAAATGTCAGACATGCAAAAAAAAATCATTCACCCGGAATATTTTCAATGCGCTGTAGCAATTTGCTACACTTTTTAAATAATTTCTTTACCAAAAATCTCATTCAAACGCTCGCGATTTTCCTGAACAAAAGTCGGATCATTTTTGAGCTTATATTTCATCTCTTTCTTGAAATCATTCATGGATGCACCGGCCACAGCAAAATCCATTTGAAACATAATATCGTTCACAATAACATTCGCCTGAGAATCGGTTAAACAGCCTTCGATCTTAAACCACTTGCTGAACTGCGTATAATTCGGATCATTGGCATAGATATACCAGGAACGTACGGTCATATCAAACTTTGCCCCCAACTCTTTCACGATGGCATTATCATCAAAATCTACATCCAAATAGATTTGAGTCTTTTCGTTAAATTGCGGGAGAGCCGCTTCAGTATCTCCACTCATAATTTTAAACCGCACACCCACAATAGGACGGCCTTTCTTAATAGTGTCATATTCTAGCTGCAAACTGGTTTTAGTATTAATTTCTTCAACAATTTTATCCAGAATATAACGCCTAAAATCTACCCAACGGTCATATTTTTTTTCACCGATGTCAATCAACGCTTTTAAATTCTCTAAGGTGAGTTCAACTTCATAGGTGTCGAGATTCGCATACTTAAATTCATTTTTAACAATATAAGAATATAGACTCATACTTGTGACAGAGTCTAAAGCAAATAAATCTTTCAACTGGTAAGTGGTAAAATTCCCACTGGCCAGACGGGTGAAGTAAGGCAGCACTTCACTGGTAAAGCGAATCTGCAAGGCATTTTTGGCATCATCTTCCCAGCGCAGTTCCCGGATAATCGGTACCACAGAATGGACTTTTTTTACTTTACGCTTGACGTCATCTACAGGCTCTTCAATTACAAAATGAGCAACCCGAGATGAAAGTTCCCTATAAATCCGGTCAATAGCCACATTAATGGAATTCTTCTTATTGAGTCCTAACAATTCCCCCAAATCTTCTTTATGCAGATAGATATAGGTTTTCTCGGTAATTTCACGATCTTGGTTATTTTTTTCACCATAGTTTGCAACCGCCATTGCATAAAGCAGTGCCTTATATTCATTAGAAGACAATTCAATAGGGCGAATTAAGCGGTTACTGGTACTCACCACTCCATTCTGTCGAATATTGCCGATACAATAAGGTAAATATTCTATTTCTTGTTTTTCGTTAAAATCGCTCATAAGTGAAAAATTAAAAGTTATTCCCCCTATTTATACATAAAAGTGGAATAACATTCAACATCTTCACCTTACAGATTCACTTTAAGTGCTTATCCCTTTAAAAGGATGTGCTAAAGATCAAGAGTGGAAAGCATGTCATCATTTTTTTAGATTTAGCCTAATCCTTAACCCAAAGGTGGAAACTTTGAAAAAATTTCCACTTATTAGTGACAAGCTTTCCACTTTTATCAACTGAGAAGAGCTTAAATCGTTTTCTTTGCATTTTTTTGTGGCCAAAAATACCGTTATAAGTGAAAAAATCATTTGGTTTAGCACTTTTCAGTGACAAAGCTTCCACCTTTAGAGAGAATCAAGTACTAAATCGGACTTTTTTTTGCAATTTTTAAAGGGAAAACATAACTTATCCACAAGTATAAAAATAAGCGTGACAAGTCTTCCACCTTTAAAGTCAGATCATGATACTTATCAACAGATTAAAGTTTTGAATTTAAATATTTTTATAACTTAATTTCATGTTTTTTTTTAAACCAGTGACAAGTCTTCCACCATAGTGACAAGTCTTCCACCTTTCAGTGACAGCTCTTCCACCTTTCAGTGACAAGTCTTCCACCTTTCAGTGACAAGTCTTCCACCTTTCAGTGACAAACCTTCCACTTTTCGGTGACAAACCCTCCACCTTTAAAGACGTAAGGTATTGTTTTAAAAAGGGAAAAATTGCCCTAATTATAATTACTTAATTATATTAATTAATACTAATTATAATTAGCTAGCTATATTTTATATAAAACTTTAATTTGTTTTCTTTGTTAGCCGATATTGATTCGTACTTTAATATCATTCAAATAAAGTGTAGCAAGTTGCTACAAGTTCCACTATATTAGGATCATTCGAATGGGGTCTGATATGACAAATAAATCGACTAAAATTATTGCTGTAGCAAACCATAAAGGTGGTTGCGGGAAGACCACCACGGTTGTTCATCTGGCTGCAGAGCTAGCAGACTTGGGGCATAAAGTATTGGTGATTGATTTAGATCCACAAGCCAATGCAAGTTTACATATCGGATTAAGACATCCGAGTGAGGTTGAAACCACTTCTGCTGAATTACTGGTAGGTGATTTGAACCTATTGTCTGATGCCTTACAAGAAGAAACCAATTTTAAAAATGTTTCTTTAATTTATGGTTCACTTACTTTAGGTAAAACAGAAGACCAACTTAAAGATGATGCCCCAAGACCCTCTGAAGAGCTCTCTAACAAGTTGGAATTATTAAACGGATTATATGATTTCATCCTGATTGACTGTCCTCCAAGCCTAAAACTTCTGACCAGTAATGCCTTGGCTGCATCTACCCATGTTATGGTGCCGATTGAATCCGGTTCACAATATGGCCTATATGGTGTCACTGACTTAATTAACCATTTAAGTAAAATAAGACGGGTCAATCCCGAATTGAAACTGTTAGGTGCTTTGCTGATTAAACATGATGAACGTCAAAACGTCTGTAAACTGATACGAGATGAAGCTTTAAGCCAGGTCGGCGAATTGTTAAAAACGACCATTCCAATGAGTACGAAAGTCAATCAAGCAGCAATTTTACAACAGCCATTGTTGCGCGTAGATAAAAATTCTAAAGTTCGTAAAGCGTTCCAAGATTTAGCGAAAGAAATCATCAATCGTGTTGAATAAAGGCACTCTGAGAATCCTATGGTAAGTACAAAAGAATTGTTGGCACAACGTCTTCAGCAAAATACTCAAAAGCATCAACAAGCTCAGCAAGAGCATGTCAACGATGTGAAAGAATTACGTCGTAATGTCCAAATTACAGACATTCAACCTAGTCCCAATCAGCCACGAAAAATATTCAATCAGCAAGATATTGAAGATTTAGCAGCCTCGATTGAGGAGATTGGATTATTGCAGCCGATTGCAGTTCGGCGAGTACAGGACAAATATGAGTTAATTGCAGGTGAACGACGCTTGAAAGCGCATCAAATTCTCAATAAAAACACCATTGAAGTGATTGTCATCGATGCATCAGATGAAGAAGTCGCACTGTTAACCTTGGCAGAGAATTTAAAACGGGAAGACTTAACAGATTATGAAATTTATGTCGGTCTGAGTTCTCTGGATGAGAAATTAAAAAAGAACAAGCAAAAGTTGGCAAAATCCTTAGGCATGAATCGAGAGGATATGTATAAATATCTATCTTTCGAAAAATTACCGAAAGAACTGATTGCCGATTTAGAACAACAACCGACATTGTTGGCACGCACTGCCGCCACAGCTGTGAAAAAGTTTCTTTCAGATTACGAAGAGAATTACAGTAATGCTAAAAAAGCACTGTTAGAAGCTTGGGCGAAATTGCTGAAAAAAGAAGTTGAGCAAACAAAACTGGCCTTATTGGCAGAAAAAATTTTAAAGTCGAAAGAAAACAAAGAGCCAATTAAAACGTCAATCGTGCATAAAATTGAATATGATGGAAAAGTCGCAGGGAATATCAAGTTTGATCACAACATTTTAAAAGTGTCATTAAAAATGAGTGAATTTGATGAGCAAAATTTACAAGAGCTGGAAAATTTGCTGAAAAAAATGCTGAAAAAATAAAATTAAAGCGCTGTAGCAACTTGCTACAGCGCTTTTTTCAATTTAGGTCGGAGAGGATTTCAAGTTACATTAAATAGAGTAATACAACCTAAGGTACCTGGGGGCTCAGTTGTTATATAAAATACTTTTATCTTTGAATCTGAATTTACGCAAGCTGATTCTGATTTCAACGATCCTCAGCGTTTCCTTTTTATTTGTGATTAGCCTGTTTATTCTGAATTATGTGGTTAAACAGCAACTAATTCAGAATTCACTCTCTATAAATGAAAAATACGCAGCCAAGATTGCGATGGGGGTGAATCGTGATGTCAGTAATATGTTGCAGGAGTTGCAGTATAGTGCTCAGCAATTAGGGCAAAACTTTTACAATACGCCACTGCGACAGGCTGAAGTCAAACGGCTCAAAAACCAGTCGAATAACTTTAACAGTGTTTTTATGGTGGGCCAGCAAAATCAGATACTTGCTTATGCACCAGTATCATTAGACCTAAAATTCCACACGCCCTATAATACAGCGGGTATTGTTGGATCACTTAAAAGCAAAAAGGCGTATATTTCGGCACCCTATTGGTCAAGCAAAAAAAATCTGGTTGTGTTGATATCACAGCCTATTTACGATGTGAATCAAAATTATAAGGGCTTTATCAGCGGTACGATTTATCTGCAGAAGAATAATTTAATCAGTGAAATGCTGTTCAATCAATTTGATTTCAAAAAAAGTTATATGTATGTGATTGATCAGCAGAACCGTATTATCTTCCATCCAGATTCGAGTCGGATTGGCGAAAAAATTGTAAATAATACTGGTCTTGACTATATCAATGAAAACAAGAAAGGATCCGTCCGTCTAACGAATAGCTTGGGGATTGATAACCTGGCCGGTTTTGCACATGTTCCCAGTGTGAACTGGATTGTGGTTTCACAGCAACCTACGGATGAACTTCTTAAACAGGCCAATGAATTAATTTTAAAAGTTTCTATTGGCATATTTATCTTTTATCTGTTTATTTTCTTTATCGTCTGGCGGATGTCGCTATTTATTTCTTCGCCGCTGAATCGTTTGGCGAAAATGGCCAGTATGTTAAATCGAAATGATATTCAGGATAAAATCAGTCAGGTTGATCCCTGGTATTTTGAGGTATTCAAGTTTAGGGCCTCGCTACTTTTGAGCTCCAAAACATTTAATAACAAGATCTCAGAATTACGCCAACATATCAATATTGACCCCTTGACTGGCCTTTATAACCGTCGTGGCATGCAATATCTTCTGGATGAATTAATCAGTACGGGTACTCATTTTGCGGTACTCGCTATCGATATTGATTTCTTTAAAAAGATCAACGATAGCTATGGACATGACCGCGGAGATGAGGTTTTAAAGCGATTGGCTTTTTTAATGCAGAAAAATTTCAGAAGCCATGATCTCTGCTGTCGCACTGGTGGGGAAGAGTTTATCGTACTGATGATGACCTCCGATATTCGGGTTGCTTTCAATGCTGCCGAACGTCTCAGAACGAGTATGCAAGCAAGTCAAATTGAAGGAGTTGAAGAAATCACCATTTCCGTGGGTATCGCATTCTGTCCGAGTGATTCAGTAAGCGTCAAACAGGTTTTTAAAATGGCAGACAATAAGCTGTATGAAGCGAAAAATAATGGGCGGAACTGTGTTCGTATGACGCAAAAATTAGCCAAGTAAAATGTCGGCACAAACAGGCTGATTTTTTTAAATCTTTTTCTGCTCAAGCATATTCAGCACAGCGACCTTGCGGAGTTACATGAGCTTTAATCGAGATCAGCTTCAGTCTGTGCCCGAGCATGCACTGGTAAAATTTGGTATATGGGTCTGTCTGGGGAGCTTTAATGGATAAATAAAGTGAATTAAGCACGACAATTCATGTCCTTTTCCACCTTTTTACTGCTGCATGTTTTAGAATTTTAGGTAAAATCATTTTATTAATGATTTACTTATTTGGAATTCTATAACAATGACCCAGGTGCAACTGCAACAGCTACAAAAACAACTCTGGAATATTGCCAATACGTTACGTGGCACCATGGGGGCAGATGAATTCCGTGATTACATTCTGGGTTTTATTTTCTTTAAGTATTTGTCGGAAAAGTCGGTTAATTTTGCTAATGAATTGCTGGATGGCGAAGATATCAGCTTTTTAGAGCTGGATGAAAACAATCCTGAGCATGTGCCTTATATCGAAGAAATCAAAAAGAATGCCATTGCAGAAGTCGGTTATGCACTCACGCCAAAACAACTATTCCATACCTTAGCTGAGCGTGGCCGTCAGGGCGAATTCATTCTGGATGATTTAACTGCAACCTTAAAATCGATTGAGCAAAGTACCTTAGGTACCGATTCTGCCGATGACTTTGCCAATCTGTTTGAAGATCTGGATCTGAATTCGACCAAGCTCGGCAACAATGCCAGCGACCGTAATGCACTGGTGGCGAAAGTCCTCAGTCATCTGGATGATATTGATTTTGATATTAGTAATACCGAAGCCGATGTACTGGGTGATGCTTACGAATACCTGATTGGTGAGTTTGCATCAGGTGCGGGCAAAAAAGCGGGGGAATTCTATACACCGCAAACCGTATCGACCTTACTGGCGAAGATTGTCACCCAAGGCAAAGAACGTTTACGTTCAGTCTATGACCCGACTTGCGGTTCGGGTTCGTTGTTACTACGTGTAAAACGTGAAGTTAAAGATGTCGATATGATTTACGGTCAGGAGATGAACCGTACTACTTACAACTTGGCGCGGATGAACATGATTCTGCATGACGTGCATTTTGCCAAGTTCGACATCAAACAGGAAAACACTTTAACCCGTCCGCAGCATCTGGATAAAAAGTTTGATGCGGTTGTGGCCAATCCGCCATTTTCAGCCAACTGGTCAGCCGATCCGTTATTTCTACAGGATGAACGCTTTGCCGCTTATGGCAAACTGGCACCAAGCTCCAAAGCGGATATGGCTTTTGTACAGCACATGCTGTATCAACTGGATGATCACGGCACCATGGCGGTGGTATTACCACATGGCGTATTGTTCCGTGGTTCCAGTGAGGGTGTGATTCGTCAGTACCTGATTGAACAGTTGAATGTGGTGGATACGATTATTGGTCTGCCGGCCAATATTTTCTACGGTACCTCGATTCCGACCTGTATTTTCGTGTTGAAGAAAAACCGTGAGCATACGGGCAATATTCTGTTTATTGATGCCAGCAATGATTTTGAAAAGCAGAAGAACCAAAACAAGCTGTTGCCTGAGCATCTGGAAAATATCATTGCAGCCGTTGAAAACCGTCAGGATATTGAAAAATACGCGCATGTCGCAACTTTACAGGAAGTCAAAGACAACGATTACAACCTGAATATTCCGCGTTATGTGGATACCTTTGAAGCCGAAGTAGAAATTGACCTAGATGCAATTGCCCAGCAGCTGCAAGATTTGGAACAAAGCAGTCAAAAGACCGATGCTGTGATTGCAGATTTCTGCAAAGAGCTTGGGATTGCTTCACCTTTTGCGGAGGTGAAGTAATGGCTGCGCCAAAGTTAAGATTTAAAGAGTTTGATGGGGATTTAGCAGAATCAAAACTTGTTGATTCAACTTCATGGGCTTCAGGTGGTACGCCAGCAAAAAATATTCCTGAATATTGGGGTGATGATATTCCATTGATTAGTGGTGCTTCCATGCACACAAATCAGCTTTATGAATCTGATGTAAAGATTACTAAGTTAGGTCTACAGAAAGGTTCCAAATTAGCACCAAAGGATTCAATTTTAATTTTGGTGAGAGGAAGCATGTTGTTTAATAAAATTCCTATGGGAATTACATTAGGCGATGTCGCTTTTAATCAGGATGTAAAATGCATTCGCCCGAAACAGGAACTTGCCCCACTATTTTTGTTCCAATGGTTATATGCTAAAGAAAATACTATTCAAAATAAGGTAACTGCTACAGGTATTGGTGCTGGAAAACTGGATACTGCTGACCTACAAAACCTTAAGTTATATAAACCATCCTCAGAAGAACAAACCAAAATCGCATCTTTTCTTTCTGCCATGGATGAAAAAATCAGCCAACTCACGCAAAAACATGCGCTGCTGAGCCAATACAAACAAGGCATGATGCAAAAGCTGTTTAGTCAGCAGATTCGTTTTAAAGCGGATGATGGGAGTGAGTTTGGGGAGTGGGAGGAAAAGCTTTTATCTGAAATTGGCTCTTTCAAAAATGGCTTAAACAAAGATAAAGAATCTTTTGGTTTTGGTTACCCTTTTGTGAACTTAATGGATGTCTTTGGAAAGCAGATTATTGAAACTGAAAATTTAGGATTAGTTGATGCAACATCAAAAGACTTAGAAAACTATGATCTAAGGAAAGGAGATGTATTGTTTATACGATCTTCAGTAAAAGCTGAAGGTGTAGGACAAACAGCCCTAGTGATTAATGATATAGAAAAAGTTGTTTATAGTGGATTTCTAATAAGGTTTAGAGATAGTTACGGGCTAGATTTAGGATTCAAAAAATATTGTTTTATGAATAATGAATTTAGGCTAAGACTTTTAGCAAAGAGCACAACGAGTGCGAATACAAATATTAATCAAGAATCTTTGTCAGCCTTATCTATTAAAGTTCCATGCCTAGAAGAACAAACCAAAATCGCTAATTTACTATCTGCCATTGACCAAAAAATTGAAGTGGTTGCCCAGCAAATTGAACAGGCCAAAACTTGGAAAAAAGGCTTGTTGCAACAGATGTTTGTGTAGGGGGAACCGAATGCAACTTTATCAAACCCAAGCACAGACATTACTAGAACTCACCGAAGATCCTTTTCGTTTGGAAAGAGAAATTCAAAGCCTGTTTGAAAGCAATCTTTACAGTTTTACAGGTCTGGAATTCATCAAGTCCGAGTTCACGATCAAGAATAATCGTATAGATACACTGGCTTTCGATCCCGAAAGTCAGGCGTTTGTAATTATCGAATACAAGCGTGAACGCAATTATAGCGTGATTGATCAAGGTGTTTCCTACCTGAATCTGATGCTCGACTACAAGGCAGATTTCATCGTTGAGTACAACGAGAACCAGAGTAAACAGCTTAAACGTCAGGATGTGGATTGGTCACAGAGCCGAATCATCTTTGTTTCACCGAGCTTTACCGACTTTCAAAAGCAGTCTACCAACTTTAAAGATTTAGGCATTGAGCTGTGGGAAATCAAACGTTATCAAGGCGGAATTGTTTCAGTCAATCCATTGCAGAAAGCCAAATCAGCGCCTTCAATCAAGCAAGTGCAAAAGGTTGAGTCTGAAGATATTCAAAAGATTGCCAAAGAAATCCAGCAATATGATGAAGCCTATCACTTGGCGGAGAAGTCCGATGACATCAAAGAGCTATATGAGCAATTCAGGGACTCAATTCTGGGCTTAACCACCGATTTAGATATTCATCCCAAGAAAATGTATATCGCCTTCCGTAAGGGTAAGCGTAACTATGTCTATATGAGTATTGGGACAAAGCAAATTCGCATCTGGCTGAATATGCCTTTTAATCAACTGGATGACCCGAAACAGCTCGCGAAAGATGTGACCAATATTGGACATTGGGGAAATGGTGATTGTGAGGTGATCGTCTCAGATACAGAAAATTTAGAATATATCTTGAGTTTAATTAAACAAACATTGAAGTGAATAATTTAAGATTTTAGAGGGGAAGGAAATGACAGTACAAAGCGAATATCAACTTGAAAATGAACTGATCGGCCAACTGCAACAATTAGGTTATGCCTCAGTCACGCTCAAGGACGAACGCCAGCTACTGTCTAACCTGAAAACTCAAATTGAACGCGCTAATGGACTTGCACCATTGTCTGAAACTGAATGGAAACAGGTCATCAGCTTTTTGAATACCGGAACGGTATTTGAACGGGCCAAGAATTTGCGTGATCTGTTCCCGGTCAAATTTGATGACGGTTCAAGTAAGCACATCTTTTTCCTGTCAGATGACCCCAGCAAAAACATCTATCAGGTGACCAATCAAATCACCATTGATCACCGCGACTATAATGGCAGAACCAGCCGTTTTGATGTGACTCTGTTGGTCAATGGTCTGCCACTGGTTCAGATCGAGCTGAAAAAGCGTGGCATGGAAATTGCCGAAGCCTTTAACCAAACCCAACGTTATATCCGTGAAGCGTATTGGGCTGGACAAGGTCTGTTTGGTTTTATCCAGCTTTTTGTCATCAGTAATGGCGCCAATACCCGTTATTATTCTAACGGCACCACAGGCATCGAGTTTGCCTTTCCATGGGCCGATGTCAATAACAAACACATCAATGAAATTGTCGACTTTGCCGAAGCTTTTCTCAATCAGCAGCATCTGACCCAAATGCTGACCCAATACATGGTGCTGCTAGAAACCACGAAAAGCCTGATGGTGCTACGTCCCTATCAGATTTATGCAGTGCAGAAAATCGTGCAGCATGTGCAAAACTCCGATCAGAACGGCTATATCTGGCATACCACCGGTTCAGGCAAAACCCTGACCTCGTTTAAAGCCAGCCAGATCATCATGCAAATGCCGGATGTGGAAAAAGTCCTGTTTGTAGTGGATCGTAATGATCTGGACACGCAAACCTCACGCGAATTTAATGCCTTTAAAGCCGAAAGTGTCGACAGCACCGATAGCACGCATACTCTGGTCAAGCAGCTGGATCAACGCCATGACAAACTGATTGTCACCACCATCCAGAAGCTAAACCGGGCCATCAGCACGGATCGCTATCTGGAATACATTGATTATCTCAAAGACCAGAAAGTGGTGTTTATCTTTGATGAATGTCATCGCAGTCAATTTGGTGAGACCCATCAGAACATCAAAAAATTCTTCAGCAATGCACAAATGTTTGGTTTTACCGGTACGCCTATTTTTGAAAAGAATAGCCAAAGCAAAGCAGGTTTAAAACTGACAACAGATTACCTGTTTAATGAATGCCTGCACCAATATGTGATCGTGGATGCCATCCGTGATCGTAACGTACTGCAATTCCAGATTGATTACCGGGGTAAATATACGGCTAAGGGTATGCAGCACAACCTCGACTATGATGATGAGGTCGAAGGCATTGATACCCGGGAACTCTACGACAATCCACAGCGCCTGGAAATGATTGCCCGCTATATTGTCGAGACGCATGATACCAAAACCCGTAATCGTGAATTCACGGCGATGTTCTGTGTCAGTTCGGTCGATATGTTGACCCAGTACTATGAACTGTTTGAAAAGGTTCAGGCCGAGAAACAGCAACAGGATGAAGAGCAGGGCCGACTGTTCAAACCGCTGACGATTGCGACGATTTTCTCCTATGCCGCCAATGAAGCAGTCCCAGTAGATGAGCAAAACGGGCTGATCCATGAAGAAGCAGCCGATATTCCCAGCCAGATCAATCCGTCCAGTCGCGACAAGCTGGACCGTTATATCGCCAAGTACAACCAGCAGTTTAAGACCAACTACAATTCTGGCGACCAGTTCTATGCCTATTACCGCGACATTGCCGATCGGGTCAAAAAGAAACAGATTGATATCCTGCTTGTGGTGAATATGTTTCTGACCGGTTTTGATTCCAAGCCCTTAAATACCCTGTATGTCGACAAGAACCTGAAATACCATGGCCTGATTCAGGCCTTCTCGCGAACCAACCGCGTCTTTAACGACAAAAAACCTTTCGGCAACATCATCTGTTTCCGTAACCTGAAACGCGCCACTGATGAAGCACTGGCATTATTTTCCAATAAAGAAGCGCAAAAAGTGGTACTGGTGCCAAGTTATGAAGAAATTCAGCAGGACTATGAAGTGGCAGTACAGAAGCTACTAAATATTACCCCTGATTATCAAAGTGTCGACGAACTCATCACTGAAGATCAGCAGCTGGCGTTCATTAAAGCCTTTCGAGAAGTGATGCGTTACAACGCCCAGCTGCAAACCTTTATTGAATATGATCAGGACCAGACTGCACTGGATAAACAGCATTTTGCCAACTTTGCGTCCAAGTATGCCGATCTATGTCGTGATGTACGCAAGACCACTAAAAAAGAAAAAGTATCGGTACTGGACGATGTCGATTTTCAGCTGGACTTACTGCACAGTGACCGGATCAATGTTGGTTATATCATCAACCTGCTACAACTGGCTGTGAATAGTGATGATGAAGACAAACGTAAGAAGTATGAAGCTCAGGTCTATGACCTGATTGGCAATGAAATCACCCTGTATGACAAGCAGGCGCTGATCCAGAAGTTTATTGAAGAAAACCTGCCCAAGATGATCAATGGCCAGAGCGTACAAACGGCCTTTGCTCAGTTCTGGGATGCTGAAAAAGAACAGGCCTATCAGTACCTCTGTACAGAAGAAAACCTGAAACCAGAAGCAATGAAGCAAGTTCTGGAACATTACGAGTTCACCAAACGTTTACCACGTAAGGAAGAATTGAAAGACTTGCTGAACTTTAAAGTGAAGCTGTTTGAACGGGAAAATGTGTTGAGTAATCTGCTGGTCAAGACCCGAAAGCTGATTGAAAAGTTTTATGTGGGGTTTTAACAGCAGCCCGTGAAGTGATCCAATAATCTAGAGCTAGAAGAGACTATTCATTTTGAAACTGCTTCAAATGATTTTGGACTTCTCATATCAGGTTACATCTGAAAAACACATATATTTTATATTGCGAATATGCGTATATTCATATATAAAGCTATGATTCATTGATAAGAGTAAAGCTCATGGATCAAATGCCAAAAGTCCAAATTTATCATAATCCAGCCTGTGGTACCTCACGCAATACGCTGGCTTTAATTCGCAATGCGGGAATTGAGCCTGAAGTGATCGAATATCTAGTTACGCCTCCTTCTCGTGATGAGCTGATTCAACTGATTTCTGATGCAGGTTTATCGGTAAGAGATGCGCTCCGTAAAAATGTCGATCCCTATACCGAGCTGAATCTAGATGATGCCGGCTGGAGCGATGAGAAACTGCTTGATGCCATGCTGCAACATCCGATCCTGATCAACCGCCCGTTGGTGGTTACCGAGCTTGGAACCCGATTATGCCGCCCATCGGAAGTGGTACTGGATATTCTGCCTTCGCCACAATTAAAAGCCTTTGCCAAAGAAGACGGTGAAATCATCGTGGATCAACAGGGCAATCGGGTAAAATAAAGTGTCCCCCCTACGAAAAAGCTTCAACTTGATTGGAGCTTTTTTATCTGAAAAACACATGGACGATGATCCATATCATTTACATACTGAATGAAATAGGTTCTTGAAGGATAAAGGAATTGGATCATCAGCAGGCAGTTTCCCCGTATCAGGTTTTGACAGAGAGTACCATTTTTCAAATCTTACACAGGCTACCGACTGGAAACTGTTGCGCAGGTCAATGGTTCAAAAATCTGCCGATGAGTGCATCGACCTGATCTCATCCCCCTAAAACCAGGAGCTTTAAATGGAAAGCATAATCGCGATTTTTGCCTGGCTGAATGATGTGCTGCTTAAAATGACCTGGCTCTCGGAAGGCGTGCGCTGGCTGGTCGAAAATGTCTTCGGTTTATCGGTGGTGACCCGGCTCGGTGGCAGTATTCACTTCTTTATTTATGATGTTTTTAAGATCTTTATTCTGCTCTCAGTCCTGATCTATCTGTAAGTGAAAGAGGACTCCACCCGACAGTCAGGGTGGAGGTGAATTTCACAGATTTTAACCTTGTTGGTTTTGAATGTATTTCTTAATAATATCTAAGGGCGCACCACCGCACGACCCTGCAAAATAAGATCGTGACCATAAAACAGGTTTTGCATAACTACCACGTAAATCTAAAAATTCATTCCGCATTCTTCTGCTTGTTACCGATTTTAAATTATTCACCAACTTACTAAGCTGAACAGTTGGT